>NZ_JBQKLS010000013.1:0-65653 GCF_052116105.1 Oribacterium sp. Sow4_G1_1 | reverse complement strand
CTTGCCACAGCTTATCAGTCTATGCACGTCAACTGTTGAAACCGCCGTGTACCGAACGGTACGCACGGTGGTGTGAGAGGACGGCGGCTAGTCACCGCCTCCTACTCGCTTCTGCGCGTTTTTCTTCAGGATGTAGTCGATCGCATCCGCGATGCCATCCTCGAGGATGGACGGGCAGATGTAGTCCGCGACGTCCTTGCACTCCTTCTTCGCGTTCCCCATCGCGATGCCGAGCCCGCAGTGCTCGATCATCCCGACATCGTTCCAGCCATCACCGATCGCGGCCGCCTCCTCGAGCGAGAAACCATAGTCCGCGAGGAGCGCATCGATGCCCGACACCTTCGAGATGCCCTTCTTCGTGAGATCGAAGCTCATGCCGTCGGACCAGCGCACGAGCTCGCACTCCGGCACCCGCGCCTCCATGACGTCCGCCTCATCCAGTGTCATGATCGGGATCATCATATAGATCGGATTCTCCAGCGCCTCCTGCACCGGTCGCACCGGCGGCTGCGCTGAGTTGATGTGCTTCAGCACCGAAAGCAGCTCCGGCGTCACCATATTTGCGTAGATCGCACGCTCCTCCTCGAAGAGGCAGGCGAAGGGCTGCTCCTCACAGAGTGCCAGCACCTTCTCCACCGCCGAACGCGGGATCTCGATGCGCTGCACGACCCGCCCGTTCCGCGGATCGAAGTACGCCATCGGCTCCGGGCTGTTCTTCACATCGAAGCGGTACGGCTCCTCGTGCCGGAGATGCTCCCCGTGCACGATTGCTGCATCCACCTTCTTCGGATCCAGTACATAGCAGAACTCCCCATCCATGGTTACGAAGGCGTCGAAGCGCATCCCTTCCGTGAGGTTCTCGTTCCGGATCTCCATCCAGTGCCGTCCCGTCGCGATCGCACAGAGGATCCCCGCCTCATGTGCCCGCCGGAGGGCCGCCTGCGTCGACGCCGGCACCCGTCCGGTCTCGAACGGTCGCAGCGTGCCATCGATATCAAAAAAGATGATCTTAATCATAAAATTCCTCTCCTCCAGTTGTTTCATGGTAACAGTTCAGAGAGGTGACCCTCCGGGTCGCCCTGCCTGAACTGTTACGTTTCATGGGCTGATGTCGTCGGTTCGAGCTTCATCCCGCGCTGCACGGTGCCAGCGCCGAAGCGCTCCTGCAGGGTCTTCGACAGGGCCTGCAGCTTCCGTTCCTTCTCGGCCTTCCGGCGCGTGTCACGAATCTCTGCCTCGATCTCTGCGCGGTTCTCTGTGAGCTCCTCGAGCGTCATCTGACGGAAATCGCCATGGTCGAGGTTCGCGGTGAAGATCGCCATCAGGCGAACCTTCCGTCCCTGCCCGAAGAGGCCGTCCGGCGCATCGAGCAGCTGATGCATGAGGACGACGGCGACCGAGAGGATCTTCTCCGGATCCTGCGTCGGGTCCGGCAGCTTCTGCTGTACCGAGCGCCGCTTGAAATCATCGGTCTTCGCGGAGAAGCCGACCGTGCCGGCGTAGAAATCATGCTTCCGGAGCCGCCCCGCGACCTTCACCGCGAGTGCCCGCATGATCTCCATGCCCTCGGTCTCGAGATTATCCTCATCGATATCCACCGTCGTCGTGATCTCGTTCGAGATGCTTTTCGCCTCCTCCTGCACGGAAGATACGGCGCGCGTCGAGATGCCATGGGCGGCCGCATGAATATAGCTGCCTGCATTGGCGCCCAGAAGACCGGTGAGAATCGTCGGGTCGAGGCGGGCGGCGTCGCCGATCGTATGGATGCCGATGCGCCGGAGCTTTTCTGCCGTCTTACTGCCACAGCCGTAGAGGTCACCGATCGGAAGCGGCCACATCTTCGTCTCGATCTCGGATGGGTAGAGCGTGTGGATCTTATCCGGCTTCTCGAGGTCGGAGGCCATCTTCGCGAGGAGCGTGTTGCTCGAGATACCGACATTGACCGTGAAGCCGAGGGTGTCGCGGATCTCGTCCTTCAGGAGCACCGCGGCATTCATGGGGAATGCAAACGACCGGAGCCGGGTGGCCTTCTCGCCCGTCAGTGTCCCAGCGACGATCTGCTCGAAGATGGCGCTTCGGATTGACTGCTCGGTGCCGGTCATGTCGAGGAAGGCTTCATCGATGGAGAGCTGCTCGACGACCGGGGCATACTTGTGCAGAATCTCGATGAAGGCCGCGGAGTACGCGCGGTAGGTCTTGAAGTCAGAGGGCACGAGGACAAGGGAGGGGCAGAGCTCGAGGGCCTTCACCACGGGCATCGCCGTCCGGATGCCGTAACGCTTTGCCGGGAGGGAGCGCGCCGTGATGATGCCGTGGCGGGTTTTGACGTCGCCGCCGACCGCGGACGGGATCGTGCGGAGGTCGATCGCCGTCGGATCCTCGCGGAGGCGCTTCACCGCGGACCAGCTGAGAAACGCGGAGTTGACATCGATATGAAAGATCGTGCGGTCCATCGGGCCTCCTTTCTGCTCAAACAATTTCGTATAGTATAGCAGAAAAGAGAATATCTGTGGTATGCTGTTAGCGTTTCCTTATCAAAATGGTAAAAGATACATAAAACAGAATATAAGTGAATAACAACAGGAGGAGAAACCATATGAGAAAATCGAAGTATACGATGCTGATGTTACTGATGGCGGCGTCGCTGTCGGCCTGTGGTCAGTCGAAGCCGGCGGAGACGACGGCAGCGGCCACGACCGTGGCGGCCACAACCGAGGCGGCGACGGAGGACAGTGCGGAGGCGGATCAGGCAGCCGCAGATCATGTGGCGTCGCTGATCGATGTGATCTATGTACAGGAGCGGACCGAGGATACCGATGCGCAGTGCGCGGAGGCGAAGGAAGCCTGGGACCAGCTGACAGATGTGCAGAAGGCGCTCGTCGAGGGTGAGGAGGCCGATCCGGATTATTTCGGCCGCGACACCGGGGATGCCAGCAAGGATGATCCGCTGAACGAGGACGGTATCGGCGAGAAGGAGCTTCTCGTCGTGAGCTTCGGTACCTCCTTCAACGACAGCCGTGCGCAGGACATCGGCGGCATCGAGAAGACGCTGCAGGCGGCGTATCCGGACTGGTCGGTTCGTCGTGCCTTCACTGCGCAGATCATCATCAATCACGTCCAGGCGCGTGATGGCGAGAAGATCGACAACATGGACCAGGCGCTGCAGCGTGCCGTCGACAACGGCGTCAAGCATCTCGTGATCCAGCCGACGCACCTCATGCACGGCGCGGAGTACGACGAGCTCTGTGCGGCCGCTGAGTCCTATAAGGATAAAATCGAGACCATCGAGATCGCCGAGCCGCTGCTCGGGGAGGTCGGACAGGATGGCTCCACGACCAACGCCGACAAGAAGGCCGTCGCCGAGGCGCTGACTGCCGAGGCAGTGAAGGCCGCCGGTTATGAGAGCCTCGAGGATGCAGCGAAGGACAGCACCGCCTTCGTTTTCATGGGCCACGGTACGAGCCACGCAGCCGCTGTAACCTACACGCAGATGCAGACCCAGATGGAGGAGCTTGCGTATGGGAACGTCTACATCGGCACTGTCGAAGGAAAGCCGGCAGAGACCGCCTGCGAAGCCGTGATCGAGCGCATCAAGGAAGCGGGTTATAAAAAGGTCGTGCTTCGTCCGCTCATGGTCGTAGCCGGTGACCACGCAAACAACGACATGGCCGGTGACGATGACGACTCCTGGAAGAGCCAGTTCCTCGCATCCGGCGCCTTCGATACGGTGACCTGCCAGATCGGCGGTCTCGGCGGCATCCCGGCTATCGAGCAGATCTACGTCGAGCACACGGCAGCCGTGATCGGTGCACCGACCGGTACGACGTCTTCCGGCAGTACCTCTGAGGCCAATGCAGACGCCCTCGAGGATGGTACCTACGCGGCAGACTTCACCACGGACAGCAGCATGTTCCACGTGAATGAAGCCGAGGACGGAAAGGGCGTACTCACCGTGAAGGACGGAGTGATGACGATCCATGTAAGCCTCGCTTCCGAGAACATCCTGAACCTCTTCCCGGGAAGCGCGGAGGATGCGAAGAAGGACGGCGCGGCGCTTCTCCAGCCGACGAAGGATACCGTGAAGTACTCGGACGGCACGGAAGAAGTCGTAAACGGCTTCGACATTCCGGTCCCGGCCCTCGACGAAGAATTCCCGCTCGCCCTCATCGGCAAGAAGGGAAAGTGGTACGACCACATGGTGAAGGTTTCGAACCCGGTAAAGAAATAACAGATCTTACTAAGGAGGCGCCTGCGGGCGCCTCTGTTTTTATGCGCCGCTCAGTCCTGGCGGACGGCCCTCTCATGGATATTAAGCAAAACTTTGTTAAAAATTAAATTAATTGTATCGACAAAGAAACAATATCGTGTATAATAATTAACGAGCGAAAAATGTAAGCGCTTTTTTGCTCGAGGATAGAGGAATCCACCGCTTTCGGCAGCGTCCGATGCTTTCTGAAAATATCAGAGAGAGGTCAGAAGCGTTCGGAAGATCCCCAAGGGATTCCGCTGACTGGTAACCAGAGAAGAGAAAGAGGTTAAACAGAATGGCAAAGATTGATTTAACGAAGTATGGCATTACTGACACAACAGAAATCGTATACAATCCATCATACGAGGAGCTGTTCGCAGAGGAGACCAAGGAAGGTCTTACAGGCTATGAGAAGGGCTTCGAGACCGAGCTCGGCGCTGTAGATGTATTCACTGGTGTGTACACCGGTCGTTCTCCTAAGGATAAGTTCATCGTCATGGATGAGAACTCCAAGGACACTGTATGGTGGACCTCTGACGAGTATAAGAATGATAACCATCCGGCTTCCAAGGAAGCATGGGCCGCTGTGAAGGAGATCGCTCAGAAGGAGCTTTCCAACAAGAAGCTTTATGTCATCGATGGCTTCTGCGGTGCCAACAAGGACACTCGTATGGCTGTTCGTTTCATCATGGAGGTTGCTTGGCAGGCTCACTTCGTAAAGAACATGTTCATCCGTCCGACCGCTGAGGAAGAGGCGAACTTCGAGCCGGATTTCGTTGTTTACAATGCATCCAAGGCGAAGGTTGAGAACTGGAAGGAGCTCGGACTCAACAGTGAGACCGCAGTTGTCTTCAACATCACCAGCCACGAGCAGGTTATCGTAAACACCTGGTACGGCGGAGAGATGAAGAAGGGTATGTTCTCTATGATGAACTACTACCTCCCGCTGAAGGGCATCGCTTCCATGCACTGCTCTGCAAACACCGATTTCAACGGCGAGCACACCTGCGTATTCTTCGGTCTGTCTGGAACAGGTAAGACCACCCTTTCCACCGATCCTACCAGACTCCTCATCGGTGATGACGAGCACGGCTGGGATGACAACGGCGTATTCAACTTCGAGGGCGGCTGCTACGCAAAGGTTATCAACCTTGATAAGGACGCTGAGCCGGATATCTACGGCGCGATCAGAAGAGACGCTCTTCTCGAGAACGTAACCGTAGATGAGAAGACGGGCAAGCTTGACTTCAACGACAAGTCCGTAACCGAGAACACTCGTGTATCTTACCCGATCGACCACATCGAGAAGATCGTTAAGCCGATCTCTCACGGTCCTGCAGCAGAGAACGTAATCTTCCTTTCTGCAGATGCATTCGGCGTACTGCCACCAGTATCCATCCTTACTCCGGAGCAGACCAAGTACTACTTCCTGAGTGGATTCACAGCAAAGCTTGCTGGTACAGAGCGTGGTATCACGGAGCCGACACCGACCTTCTCTGCTTGCTTCGGTCAGGCATTCCTCGAGCTTCATCCTACAAAGTATGCTGAGGAGCTCGTAAAGAGAATGGAGAAGTCCGGCGCAAAGGCTTACCTCGTAAACACCGGTTGGAACGGCACCGGCAAGAGAATCTCCATCAAGGATACTCGTGGAATCATCACCGCTATCCAGAATGGCGATGTTGCCAAGGCTCCGACCAAGAAGATCCCGTTCTTCGATTTCGAGGTTCCGACCGAGCTTCCAGGTGTAGATCCTGCTATCCTCGATCCTCGCGACACCTATGCAAATGCATCTGAGTGGGAGGAGAAGGCAAAGGATCTCGCACAGAGATTCCAGAAGAACTTCGTCAAGTACGAGGGTAACGAGGCTGGTAAGGCACTCGTTGCAGCTGGTCCTCAGCTTTAATATCAATCTTTACCATTCATACAGGGCAGTCAGGGCGCAGGCTCCGGCTGCCCTCTTTTTATAGTCTGGTTATAGTCTGGACAGGAGCCCCGGAGGGGCAGCAACGGAGGCACAGTACTCCGAGACCGGTTCAATCTAAGCCGGGGACCCTAAGCGGCACTAGGCCCTCTGCAATCGCTGAGTTTTCTTGATGAAAACTCAGCGTTGCTAGAGGGTTCCAAGGAGAGATAACACCAAGTGCCGCTAAGGGGACCCGGCTTGATTTCACACGGTCTCTCCGTATGGCCTCCGTTGCCACTCCTCCGGGGCTCCTGCCTGAACTGTAACGCTAGTCTTAAAAAAAGATGAAGGACAAGTGTGGAATCTATACTTTTTCGAGCTATCTGTTAGAATAGTAGGGTCTGGAAAAACGTAGTAAATGTAAGTACAGACATAGTAGAACAGGAGAAAAAAGTATGGACAATAAATTTTTCGATGTCGTGGACAGCGATGGGCATCATGTGGATAACGTGTCTGCTTCCGACGAGGGGAAGGCTGAGAATTCCACATCGGTGTCCGGGGACAATGCCGGCGATCAGGGTGCAGCCCAGGTGAGCAGCGATTCCGGACAGGCAGATGGAGCATCCCCACGTGTTCGGACAGCTGGTGGAAAGAAGCGGAGACCAAAGAAGTCCGATGACGGAGAGCAGCCGACGACGCTGCTCGGAGAGATCATCGACTGGGTGAAGGTCATCGCGGTGGCGGCGGTGCTGGCGTTCTGTCTCAACAACTTCATCATCGCGAACTCGACCATCCCGACGGGCTCCATGCAGGACACGATCATGGCCGGGGCGCGCGTCTTCGGCTCCAGGTTGAAGTATACCTTCGGGGAGGTGGAACGTGGAGACATTGCCATCTTCGTCTATGGGTACAAGTGCAAGGGCTGCGGGCAGAGCTACCGGGAGACAGACGAGGGTGTATGCCCGAACTGTGGGCGCGAGGATAAGAAGAACTCCGTCGTATACTATGTGAAGCGTGTCATCGGTATGCCAGGGGATCACATCGAGATCCGGCAGACCGGGACCGCGGATGCGTCCGAGTTCCACAACATCAGGATCGGGAAGAACGCAGACGGCTCAAGCGTAGAGGTGCCGATCGGTACGGTCTATGTGAACGGTGAGGCCATCACGGAGACCTATCTGCCGGAGCCGATGATCGTCGACGGGCAGCAGTTCCCGGCGGTGGATGTGACGGTGCCGGAGGGCAGCTATTACATGCTCGGGGATAACCGGAACAACTCACTCGATGCCCGCTACTGGGGTGAGTACAACATGGTCTCCCGCGACAAGATGGTGGCGAAGGTATACTTCAAGTACTGGCCGCTCACGGATATGGGCAGCGTGAACTGATTTCACAGAAATAACACAGACAGCCGATAAAATGAGGAGGCTGCTTTAAAGGAGGATATATTATGGCGAAGACAGAAGGACAGAAGCTTGAGGAAAAGCTCTGTTATAAGATTCAGAACATCGGCATGGAGCGTCCGGAGGACGTGGAGAAGGCCATGGCGTTCTGCGAGGGCTACAAGGAGTTCCTCGATCATGCGAAGATCGAGCGTGAGGCCGTACGTGAGACGATCCGGATGGCAGAGGAGAACGGCTACAAGCCATTCGAGCGTTCGAAGAAGTATAAGACCGGTGACAAGGTATATTTCGATAACCGTGGCAAGAGCATCATCCTGACCACCATCGGTAAGCGTCCGCTCGATGAGGGTGTGCACTTCAACATCGCCCACATCGACAGCCCGCGTCTCGACCTGAAGCCGAATCCACTCTATGAGAAGGAAGAGCTTGCGTTCTTCAAGACGCACTACTATGGTGGCATCAAGAAGTATCAGTGGGCGGTGACCCCGCTCGCACTGCACGGTCGTGTGATGCTGCGTGACGGTCGTGCCATCGACCTCGATCTCGGTGAGAAGCCGGGGGATCCGGTCTTCGTCGTATCCGACCTTCTGCCGCACCTCGCGCAGGAGCAGGTGAAGCGCACCCTCGCGGATGGCATCAAGGGCGAGGAGCTGAATGTGCTGCTCGGCTCGACACCGATCGCTGATCCGGAAGTGAAGCAGGCGTTCAAGCTGAAGGTGCTGTCGATCCTCCACGAGATGTATGGCATCACCGAGGCGGACTTCCTGCGTGCCGAGCTCACGATGGTACCGGCACAGCATGCCGTCGATATCGGCTTCGACCGCTCCATGGTCGGTGCCTATGGCCAGGATGACAAGGTCTGTGCGTACACCGCACTGATGGCTGAGCTCGAAACGAAGAAGCCGGAGTACACCACCGTGACCGCCCTCGTCGATAAGGAGGAGATCGGTTCGGTCGGAAACACCGGTATGTCCGGCGATATGCTGCTTCACTATATGGAGGACCTCGCAGAGGCTGAGGGTGAGCGCGTGCGCGATGTGCTGCGTGCATCGCTGTGTCTGTCGGCAGATGTCAATGCTGCCTTCGATCCGACCTTCCCAGATGCGTTCGAGGCGAACAATGCTTCCTACATGAACCGTGGACCGGTCCTCACGAAGTACACCGGCTCCCGTGGCAAGTCCGGCTCCAACGATGCGTCTGCGGAGACCATGCAGCGCGTCATCAAATACATGGATGATGAGAATGTGATGTGGCAGATCGGCGAGCTCGGCCGTGTGGACCTCGGCGGTGGCGGAACCGTGGCGATGTTCATCGCCAACATGGACGTCGATACCGTGGACCTCGGTGTGCCGGTACTCGCGATGCACGCACCGTTCGAGATCACCTCGAAGCTCGACGTGTACTACACCTATAAGGCGTTTAAGGCGTTTAATAAGTAATTCAATGACAGCGCATACCAGGTCCCCGGCGGGCCGGCTACGGAGGCACAGTACTCCGGGACCGGTTCAATCTAAGCCGGGGACCCGCACTGAATGCTTATGTAATAAAATCTAGAACTGAGGAGAAAATTATGAAGAAGAACAGACTGATTCTGACGGCCGCTGTGGCGGTAAGTGTGATGGCGCTCGCGGCGTGCGGCTCATCGAACAAGACCCCGGAGGCGACCACCGCCGCTGCAGCCGAGGCAACGGACGCAAGTGCATCCGATACCGCGACCGCTTCCCAGCTCAGCGCGGATGATCCGGAGATCCAGGCCCTCGAGGCGACCGAGGTACCGGAGCTTCCGAAGTTCAGTGACATGGGTACCGTGAAGCTCTGCGACCTCTCGAGCATCACCGTCGAGACCAGCCCGAAGCTGACCGTCGATGAGGACATGGTGAATTCCCAGATCGACTACCTTCGCAAGAACTACCTCAAGGAGACCGAGGACGCAGCGAAGGAAGGCGATACTGTAAACATTGACTTCGTCGGAAAAATGAACGGCGAGGCATTTGATGGTGGTTCAGGCACCAGCTACGATCTCGTACTCGGCTCCGGCAGCTTCATCGATGGTTTCGAGGACCAGCTGATCGGCGCGAAGAAGGGCGAGAAGCTCGAGGTCAATGTGACCTTCCCGGAGTCCTATCCGAACAATCCGGACCTCGCTGGCAAGCCGGCGGTGTTTGACGTCACGGTGAATAAGGTTTCCACCATGCCAGAGCTCACCGATCAGTGGGTGAAGGAGCATGCGGAGGACATGGGTTCCAAGGCATCCGATGTGGCTTCCTTCCGCGTAGAGCAGCAGGCGCTTCTTCAGGCGCAGGTCGACTATCAGTACAACAACACGATCCAGCAGGATGCGCTGCAGCAGATCGTGGATACCTCGGAGATCACCGTCTCGGATGCGATGCAGACGTACGCAGAGGACTATGTGATTTCGCAGGAGGTATCGTCCGCGAAGCAGTACGGCTACAGCCTCGCGGATATGCTGAACATGTACGGCATGAGCGTCGATGATTTCAAGACGGAGATCGCCGGCTATGCGACCGATTATGCGAAGCAGAGAATGGTCGTTGCGGCCATCGCGAACGAGCAGGGCATCAAGTCCAGCGATCAGCTGATCGACGAGCTCGCAGTAGAGCTCAGCGGCCTCGCCGGCAAGGAGCTCAACAAGATCCAGCTAATCGAGCAGTACGGCGGCGATGCGGTGAAGGACGAGGCGGTGAACAAGGCTGTCCTCGACTACGTACAGACGCAGGTGAAGGTCGTGGAGACCACCGAGACCAGCGCAGCAGCGACCGAGGCCGCCGCTGAAACGACGGTAGCGGACGAAACCACTGCAGAGGCTGCGGAAGAGACCACTGCCGCACAGGGCTGATCGTAATATCGTTTTAACAGGATCCCGGAGGGCAGCGCTCTCCGGAATCCTTTATATATCCGCGCTGTCGCAGACTCTGAAATCATGCTACACTAGTAGGCAGCAAATCTGAAATCAATCGGAGGCATCTTATGTGTCATCATTTACGTGGCTTTCTCGGCATCGTGTTTGCCGTGCTTCTCATCTTCATCACCTTCGTCACGAGCTTCGAGGCGGTCACCTACTGGACGCCGGGCTTCTATCGTGATGAGTTCGAGCACTACCAGGTTCTCGATGACATGCAGGCCTGGATGGGCGACGAGATGACGATGGACGACCTCTGCGACGTCATGCACCAGACGATGGTGTACCTGCGGGGCGATCGTGAGAATCTCATCGTCGAAACGACCATCAACGGCGGGACGACCGAGTTCTACAACGAAAACGAGAAATCGCACATGGCGGATGTCCGGCAGCTCTTCGTGATCTGCCTCGTCGTCCGCTCCCTCGCGATCCTCAGCTGCATCGCCATCGCCGGCTTCCTGATCGTCGTCGCCGGTCCACGTGGCGCGCTCGGGTACCTGAGTCGCGGCTTTAACCGTGCCTGCCTGCTGATCCTCGGGCTCGTCGCCGTCATCGCGTTCCTCGCCATGATCGACTTCACGCGGGTCTTCACGGTCTTCCACGAAATCTTCTTCAGCCAGGGCAACTGGATGTTTGACCCGCGCGAGAGCCGCATGATCAACATGCTGCCGGAGAGCTTCTTCTCCGACTGCGCACTGCGCATCGCCTCCACCTTCGTCGGGGCAATGCTGGCGTTCCTCGTGGCGAGTGGCGTCGCGCGTCAGTTCACGAAATCATAAAACAGCATACCCACGCCGCACGCCGGCCAGCATCAGCACATACATTCATCCGAGATAGAGGAGTGATTTACATGTTCGAAACAGATCAGAATATCAAGCGAAGAAAGACCATCCTGGTCGGCGTCTGCCTCGGCGGCGACGGCTTCGAGGTCTCCATGGAAGAGCTCGCAGGCCTCGCCGAGGCGGAGGGGCTCGAGGTCGTGGCAGATGTCACGCAGAACCTCGCTTCGCAGGACGCCGCCTGCTACATCGGCTCCGGCAAGGTTCAGGAGCTGAAGGGGCTCGTCTTCGAGCTCGACGCAGACCTCGTGGTCGTCAATAACCAGCTCTCGCCGTCACAGCTTGCGAATCTCGCGCATGACCTGGAGGTCGAAGTCATTGACCGTACGAACCTGATCCTCAACATCTTCGCGGACCGCGCCCGCACGAAGGAAGCGAAGCTACAGGTCGACTACGCGAAGCTGCAGTACATGCTTCCGCGTCTCGTCGGTCTCCGTCAGAACCTGAGCCGACAAGGCGGCACCGGCGGCTCGATGTCGAACAAGGGTGCCGGTGAGACCCAGATCGAGCTCGACCGTCGCCGCATCGAGAAGGACATGTCAGAGCTCCGAAAGCAGCTTCGAGAGATCACGAAAAACCGCGACACGCAGCGCCGCAAGCGCCAGGCCTCCGGCATTCCGCAGGTCGCGCTCGTCGGCTACACGAACGCCGGCAAGTCGACGCTCATGAACCGGCTCCTCGAGGCCTGCTGTCCGGACGAGGAAAAGGAAGTCATGGTGAAGGACATGCTCTTCGCGACCCTCGATACCACCGTTCGGAAGATCACTCCGGGCAGCCATCGCGACTTCCTCCTGTCCGACACCGTCGGCTTCATCAACGACCTCCCGCACGATCTCGTCGACGCCTTCCGCTCGACGCTCGAGGAGGCGGTCAATGCCGACCTGATCCTCGAGGTGGTCGACTGCTCGGACCCGAACTACCAGATGCACATGGACGTCACCGCCCGGACCCTGAAGGAGCTCGGTGCCGGCGCCATCCCGGTCATCTACGTCATGAATAAGGCCGACCGGAAGTACCCGCTCTCGGAGCTCCCGATCGACCGCGGCGATAAGATCTACATCTCCGCCGCAGGCCGCCTGGGCCTCGATCTCCTCCTCGAGAAGATCGAAGAGAAGCTCTTCGCCGGCTACATCACGATGGACCTCATCATCCCGTACACCGCCGGCCAGGTCGAGCACGACCTCCAGGAGCGCGCCCGCGTGCACAAAACGAGCTACGAAGACGACGGCATCCACATGACGGTCGACATGAACCAGGAGCTGCTGCAGCGGTACAAAGTCTACCTGCAGTGATTTCGCCCGCGCATGCCCGGGCCAATGCTTCCGGCCGGATACATGGAACCCGCCCGCAGCCGGCGATTTCCCGCGAAGGTATGTGCTTCCTGCCGACAGCATTGGCCTCACGTACAGTAAAACAGAGAAAGATTTATGGACCAGAATGCACTTCTCGAGGGCCGCATCCGCGATCTCTCTGAAAAAGCCTATAACAGCAACTATCTCACGCATACATGCTTCCTTGCGGCGTCCGAGCTCGCGCAGTTTCATGCGATTCTCCGGAAGCAGGGCATCAGCAGCAAGGTGCACGCGGTGAATGGTGCGCCGTACCTTATCTTCGGCGGGCGTGCAGATGCCGACCGGAACGTCGTCGTGTTCCTCCCGGACTACATGACGGAGGAGAGCTTCCTCGCCGAAGAGCCGGCACAGGGAGATGTCATCCGTTGCCTCCATGTGACGCCGCTGAACCGAAAGTTCACGGATGCGCTTACGCACCGCGACTACCTCGGGGCCCTCATGAACATGGGCATCGAGCGCGACCAGATCGGCGACATCCTTTGTGGGGACGCCGAGGCCTTCATCTTCGTGCTCAGTGATATGGCCGACATCATCGCCCGCGAATTCACCCGCGTGAAGCACACCTCGGTGAGTTGCGAGGTCGTGCCGCCGTCCGCCTGCACCCTCGAACCCGCGTGGGAGGAGCTGTCCGGCTCCGTCGCCTCGGAGCGCCTCGACGCCGTACTCGCGATGGTCTACCGCCTGAGCCGCACGAAAGCGCAGGAGCTGATCACCGCAGAGAACGTCTT
The DNA here is from genome assembly GCF_052116105.1 of Oribacterium sp. Sow4_G1_1. NCBI lineage: Bacteria > Bacillati > Bacillota > Clostridia > Lachnospirales > Lachnospiraceae > Oribacterium > Oribacterium sp. Sow4_G1_1. Next base: position 52,259 of record NZ_JBQKLS010000013.1, on the reverse strand, counting down.
CATCGACGGCCGCACCGTCACCGACACCAGCTACATCCTGAAGCCGGACGAACGCATCTCTGTCCGCGGCCACGGCAAGTTCATCTTCACCGGCACCGGAAATACCACGAAAAAAGGCCGTGTGTACGCGCACGTGAAGCTGTATAAGTGATGGCGATTGAAAGTCTCTCATGGATATGTTAATATTAAGTGCTTTGTAAATTACATAGTACGTTTGCGTAGCTCAGCTGGATAGAGCGTCCGCCTCCTAAGAAGGATGCTATCATCCGCCATTTTTAAAAAATCGTCCTCTTTTTGGGCATGATTTTGGGGCATTTTTGCCCACTTTTTCTAAAATTGGCGGTATGATCAATTGTTTATTTTGGGTTCTGAGTTCGAATCCGTTGGCCAATTTTTTAGCCTGATTTCTAATAAATTTTGCGGTGCAACACGCGCCAATTTGGATTTTGTTTCGCCGCGTTTTCGGCCTTGCCACTTAAAAATTCGCGCGCGATCACCCACCCAGAGGGTGGGCGATCGCGCGGCAGCAATTAAGAAATTGCTTGCCGCGTTTCACGCCTTTTCTTCTTTTGATAGTACCGGAAAACCTTGATATTTCAGCGTTTTCTGTTATTATATCACTTGGCTTGTAAGAATCCTGGTAGTACTCTCTGGTCTCTTCCAGATTGACTTCCTTGGCTCTTCTTGTTGCCATGCATCGGCTTGCGAAAACATCTCAGCAAGCTAAAAATAATCTAATACGTCTCTGTAGCTCAGCAGGATAGAGCGTCCGCCTCCTAAGCGGAAGGCCGCTGGTTCGAATCCAGTCAGGGACGCCAGCGCACTATCGCGGAAGATTTTTCACGAAATCTTCCGCGTTTCTTCTAATAAAAAAGAGGCTTCGTTGATAAAGTGCTAAAGAAACAGGGCTTTTATCTAATAAGGAAAAACGCCCTGAACTGGTGATTCCGCTAAAAATGGCGCATGTTTCCGTGTTCACCGGTGTATCTGGGTGTAAATCTGTGATAAATCACTCCTATCGCCGCAGAAATCTGAAATACGATACCCGGAACTGCTATGACGAAAGAAAAGACTTGAGGGCTGATTTCTAAAGACGTTAGAAAATCGGGTGACGAGATTTTAGAATTCTAGAATCAACCACCAAAATTAGAGAAAGCAGCAAACCGGGATTTGGAGGATAGCGTATATGAAATACAAAGGAACGCTTATTGTTGTTAAAGACTGCAACCGTGCTCTAAAGTTTTATCGTGATATGTTTGGGCTTCAACTGCTACAAGACAATGACGGAAATATGGAACTGACGGATCATTTGTATTTGCAGGAGTTGGGTTACTGGGAAGATTTTACGGAAAAACGCGTAATTTCAAACAGCAATCAGTCCGAATTATATTTTGAAGAACCCGATATAGAAAAATTTGTGGCACGACTTGAGCTGCTCTACCCCGAAACCGAATATGTCAATCGTCTGATGACACACAGTTGGGGGCAAAAGGTAGTTAGATTTTATGACCCTGACGGAAATCTGATTGAAGTAGGAACACCCGTGTAACGCATCTCGACTACTTTCAGTTTGTCGTTCTCCTGAATGACTTAATATCGATATCTTACATAGCCCTGTGTCAGCGCTGTCTGCTACAAGGAATTGGACGCATGGCTCAGAGCAATCCGCGCTAACCGCGCAAAGGAAGAAGGTGCGGCAAATGAGTAAGAAGGATGAGGTCTTCCGCAGATATGAGAAGCTGTCGAGGGCTGCAAAGAGAGAAAATCCCGGGAGTGCATCAGAGCATAAACCCGGAAGCTGCGCTCACTGCCTCTACTATCGCCCGGATTTCAAGTATCGCCGGTGCCAGTTCACCAGGTGTCCCTACGGTAAGGATAAGGATGTGTTTCGCAAAAAGCCTCTGAAGCGCGATAAATTCTCCTGAAAGCAGGTGGTGACTATGAGTGTTTGATTATTTCTATGGACCTCAGGCAGAACAGTTTGCCTTCTACCGGGTTCCCAAGGTGCTTTTTACGAATGACCGGTTCAAATATCTGTCTGCTGAGGCGAAAACTTTGTATGGCATCTTACTGGACCGCGTTCCCCTCTCTGCGAAAAACGGATGGATCGATGAACAGGGCCGCGTGTATATCATCTGCACGATTGAAGAAATCATGGCGGACATGAACTGCGGAAACAAGAAAGCGATCCAGTTGCTCTCGGATCTGGAGGAAAAGGTCGGTCTCATTGAGAGAAAGCGGCAGGGACTGGGAAAGCCGAACCTGATCTATATTATTCCGTATCTGGTAGGTCAATTAAAGAATTCGCAGGAGGTTTCATGAAGGGGCTTTGATATGCCCCTTCTTTTTTGTTCCAAAGATTTATTTCATGTTCTTTGGATGTTTTGTATCTCAAATTCTTTCTATTTGCTATTTATTTTACGTAACAAAAATGTTATGATGCATAAAACGTTATTATTGGGTTAGATCAGGTGGGATTATAGTATGAATACGACAGAAATAATTAATGGTATCTGTTCTCAGATGGGGATTTCCAAAGCAGAATTGGCAAAGCGTATAGGGCTGTACCCCTCCTCTCTGTATAGAAAACTATCCAAAGAGAGTATGACTTTTGAGGAACTTCAAAAATGCCTTGATGTTTTAGGCGTTGAGGTTGAACTACAATTTCAATTCCCGGATGGACATCGCTTTAGTTCCCAGGAAAACCATAAGCAGATTGTCGAAAGAATGGGCGTTCTGGAAAAGAAACTGGAAGCCGCCAGCAAGGTTGATGAGTTCCGCAAAAAGTCGTTAAGGGAGCTGCGAACGGAACTGAACAGTGCAGTTGGTTATGCAGAGATTTGCCGGAGACACAGATCCCAGGTGGATTTGTATTTGGATAAACTCAGCGTTGTCCATGGCAATATGGAACGAGCCATTTCCTTTGCACTTGGGGAGTCATTCCATGACGAAGCTGACGAGATCGAACCTGTGCAAATTGAGCAATTGCAGGGGAAACGGGTTCTGCTTGTTGATGACAATGAATTAAACCGTGAGATTCTTGCGGAAGTGCTTTTGGATCACGGGCTGCTTTTTGAAGAGGCTGATAACGGAAGTAAAGCAGTTGCAGCGGTGAAAGAACATGAGCCGGGGTATTATCAATTCATTTTGATGGATATTGAGATGCCGGTGATGGACGGTTATGAGGCGACGATGAAGATCCGAAGGCTACCGAACCGAATCCGGGCAAACATTCCCATTATCGCCCTTACGGCAAACGCAGTTGCGGAGAATCGGGAACGGGCGGCTGTAATCGGGATGGATGATTTCCTTGTAAAGCCCACCAATTCCGCTCGCCTGCTGAGGAGCCTGGCAAAATTCCTGTGAGAACAGAGAGAATGCCCTGAACTGGTACAAGATTTTTTTAACAGAAAAATCATGAGAGGGAGAACACAAATGAAAAAGAAAAGACTGATCTCTTTGCTGCTTGCTGTTGTTATGACGGCGGCGATGCTGACAGGCTGCGGAGGACAGCAGCAAAGCACCGGCAGCAAAAAAACAGAGGGTAAAATCCAGATCTCCATGTATTTGTGGGACCGCTCCATGCTCAAGGAGCTGTCTCCCTGGCTGGAGGAGAAGTTCCCCGAGATCGAGTTTACCTTTATCCAGAGCTTCAACACCATAGAATATTACAAGGACCTGCTGTCCCGGGGAGAGGAGATCCCGGACATCATCACCTGCCGCCGGTTCTCCCTGAACGACGCGGCTCCTCTGGCTGAGCATCTCATGGATCTGAGTAGCACCGAGGTTGCGGGAACCTTCTACTCCAGCTACCTGGAGGTCAACCGGGAAACCAACGGCGCCATCCGGTGGCTGCCCATGTGTGCCGAGGTGGACTGCACCATGGCCAACAAGGATCTGTTTGACCAGTACGGCATCCCCCTGCCCACCAACTATGCCGAGTTCGTTGCCGCCATCGACGCCTTCGAGGCGGTGGGCATCAAGGGCTATCAGACCGACTGGGACTATGACTACACCTGTCTGGAGACCATGCAGGGCTGTGCCATTCCTGAGCTGATGAGCCTGGAGGGTACCCAGTGGCGCATGGCATACGAAAGTGAGACCGAGGAAGAGCCGGTTGGTCTGGACGACGTGGTCTGGCCCAAAGTGTTTGAAAAATACGAGCAGTTCCTGAAAGACGTCCGCTTTGAGCAGGGGGATGAGGAGCTGATGTTCTCCAAGACCATGGAGCCCTACTATGAGGGCAAGACCGCCATGATCCGCAATACGGCAGCTCTGGTGACCAAATCACGAATGAGCGGGGGATCAACAGCGTCATCCTTCCCTATTTCGGGGAGACCAGCGAGGATAACTGGCTGCTGACCTATCCCATGTGCCAGCTGGCTGTGTCCAACACCGTGGAGCAGGACGAGGCCAAGCGGAAAGCCGTGCTGGAAGTGCTGTCTGCCATCTTCAGCGAGGAAGGCCAGAAGCACGTGGCCGCCGGCACCTCTGTGCTGTCCTACAATAAGGAAGTGAACATCACCCCCACCCCGGCTCTGGCGTATGTGCAGGACTGCATCAACAGCAACCGCCTGTATATGCGTCTGGCCTCCACGGAGGTGTTCTCCATCTCCCAGGACGTGGGCCACAAGATGATGACCGGGGAGTATGACGCCCAGGCCGCCTATGACGCCTTCAACCAGCGCATCACCGACTTCAAGGACCCGGACGCTGTGGAAGTGATGTTCACGCAGGAGACCGCCTATTCCAATGACTTCACCGACCACGGCAGTGCTGCGGCCTCCTCCCTGATGAACACCATCCGCTCCTCCATGGAGGCGGACCTGGCCATCGGCTATTCCCCCACGGTCAGCACCCCCATCTACGCCGGGGACTACACCCTCCAGCAGGCCAAGTGGGTGCTCACCGCCCGCAACTCCATCTATCAGGGGGAATACACCGGCGAGGAAGTCTGGCGCTTTATGGACTGGCTGGTGAACGTGAAGGAGGACGGCTCCAACCCCATCCAGCACCGCAACTTCATGCCCGTCACCAGCGGACTGGAATACACCGTCACCGAGTATGAGCGGGGCAAGTTCCGGCTGGAGGAGGTCACCGTGAACGGCGAACCCCTGGACAAAACGGCAACCTATACCCTGCTGCTGGTGGGGGCGGACAACTTCCTGGAGCACCCCAACTTCTGCAACTGCCCCATGCCCGAGGATCTGAAAGCCAAGCGCCAGGACTACCTGGTGAGTGACTACTCCAGCCAGGAGTGTATGCAGGAGGCACTGGAGAAAACGAAACAGTTCCTGGAGCCTACCGAGTATGTGACCATACTTCAGGGGTAATGATAGAGCGAAAGAAAGCCGAGAGGAGGGTAATGCCGTGAAAAAACGATTGACAGCTTTGCTGCTGTCCCTTGTGTTGGTCGCAGGGTTGATTTGGGCCGGCTTTGCCTACTTTGGCTTTGTCTCCCGGACGATTTACGAGGAGAGCACTGCCCACTTGACCGAAATCTTTCATCAGGCAAATCAGACACTGTATAATCTGGTTTCTGTCAACTGGAGCCGTATGCGGATGTGGGCGCCCTATCTCGGAAAAACGGAGAGCGACGAGGAGGTCGTCGCCTATGTAGATCAGGCACGGGAGGAAAGCCATTTCACCGATTTCTACTTTATCTCCCGAAACGGCGAATACCTTACCCTGACCGGAAACAGGGGCTATCTGGACCTGCGGGACCAGCTTCCCAACCTGATCCTGGAAAAACAGCCCATCGTTGTAAACTCCGTTGTCCCGGATCATCCGGAGATCATGGTGTTTGCGATTCCCGCCAAGCAGGGCAGCTACCGTGGCTTTGACTATGAGGCCATCGCCATTACCTATAACAATTCCGACCTGGTGGACGCTTTAAAGCTATCTGCCTTTGCCGGACAGGCGAGCACCTTCGCCGTCCTGCCTGACGGCCGGGTGGTGGTGGACAACGGCAGCGAGGATATGCAGGACATCCACAATCTCTTTGCGCTGCTGGAAAAATCGGAACGCCTGACTGAAGAGGAGATCACCGCCCTGCACCGGGATTTTCTGGCCGGTAATTCCGGCTCGATGGTATTCGATGTAAATGGCAGAGCCCATTACTTGGTGTATGAGTCTGCCAATTTTCAGAACTGGACTGTTTTAGGTATTGTACCCGCCGAAGTGGTCAATTCCAGCATGAACAAGCTGCAGTCCACGACCATGCTGGTGGTGTCGGGTATTGCCATCGCTCTGGCTGTGCTGCTTCTGCTGCTGGTGATGCAGCAAAACCGGCAGAAGCTGAGACGGAAGGACAACGAGCTGCTTGCCCGTGACGAGCTGTTCTCCAAGCTGTCCATCAATGTGAACGATGTCTTTTTGATGTTGAATGCAAATGATCTTGGCGTGGAATATGTCAGTCCTAATATTGAGAAGCTGGTGGGTATTCCGGAGCAAGAGGTCCTCCGGAATATCTATGAGATCGAGCATCTGATCCGGACGGACGAATCGGTTCACATTTTGGATCAGCTGTCGACCATTTTGCCCGGTGAACAACGCGAGTGGGATCGGGAGTACATCCACCAGAAAACCGGCGAGGAGCTGTGGTTCCGTGTGGTGGTCTTCTGCACGGATATTCAGGGTGAGAAGAAGTACATTCTGGATCTGTCCGACCGCACCAAGGACAAGAAGATCAACCAGAGACTGGAGGATGCGTTCCATACTGCGGAGAATGCAAACCGTGCAAAGACTACCTTCCTGAACAACATGTCCCACGACATCCGGACGCCCATGAATGCTATCATCGGCTTTACCAACATTGCCATGAAGCATGAACCGAAACCGGAAGTGAGGGGCTGCCTGGAAAAGATCAGAGAAAGTTCTGATCACCTGCTGACCCTCATCAACGATGTGCTGGATATCAGCCGCATCGAGAGCGGCAAGATAAAATTCGCACCCATTCCCGTTGATATTACAGTGGTGGCAGATACAGTGCTCAGCATCATGCAGGGATTCCTGTCCAACCGGAATATCGCATTCCACACCGATCTGGCCATCCCGGAGAAGCCCTGTGTACTGGCCGATGCCGTGCGTATCCGGGAAGTGCTGGTGAATATCCTGGGCAATGCGGTGAAATTCACGGAGGACGGCGGTACCATCGCCTTTGAAGCCAGCTACCATCCCGGTGCAGATGACCGGCACATCATGGTACGCTACCGGATTGTGGATACGGGCGTGGGCATGCGCGAGGAGTTTATGGAGCATATCTTCGATGAGTTTTCTCAGGAGGATAACGGCGCACGGACACAGTACAAGGGCACCGGTCTGGGCATGGCGATCACCAAGCGGTATGTGGACCTGATGGGCGGCACCATTTCTGTGGAGAGCAAAAAAGGTGAGGGCTCTGCCTTCACCGTTGAGATTCCCCTGGAGCTTACCGATGAAAGCAATGTTCAGACACAGGGGCTTCCTGCCGCAAAGGTGAACCTGATAGGCGCGAAGATCCTGATGGCAGAGGACAATGATCTGAATGCGGAAATCGCAATGGTGCAGCTGGAGGAACTGGGAATTCAGGTCACCAGAGCCGCCGACGGCAAAGAGGTTTTGAAAATCTTCGCATCAAACCAGCCGGGTACCTTTGACATCATTTTTATGGATATTATGATGCCGAAAATGAACGGCTATGAGGCTACAAAGGCCATCCGTGCCCTGCAGAACCGCCCGGATGCCCGGACGATTCCCATTATCGCTATGACGGCCAACGCTTTCGCGGAGGATGTGCAGGCATCTCTGGATGCGGGAATGAATGGCCATATCGCCAAGCCGATTGTAATAGACGAGGTTGTGAAAAACATTGCACGGAATCTGAACCGCTGACGCCGCCTGCTTTCCGGCAATGCGTTTTTGATCAGATCAAAGAGAGAAAGGACTATCTATGCAAAAGCAGATTCTAATTGTTGAAGACAATATGCTCAACCGCGAGATACTCAAGGAGATCCTGTCCGATGCGTATACGGTTCTGGAGGCGGAAAACGGTCAGGAAGCCCTCGACGTTCTGCGGGAGCACGCCGATGACATTGCTGTGATCCTGCTGGATGTGATGATGCCCGTCATGGACGGCTTTACATTTCTTGACCTAATCAAGGCAGATGACAGGCTTTCTCTGATCCCCGTCATCATCATGACCCAGAGCGACAGCGAGGCCGATGAGGTAGCCGCCCTGGCTCACGGCGCCACGGATTTTGTTCCCAAGCCCTACCGGCCCCAGGTGATTCTGCACCGGGTCGCCAGCATCATTAAGCTGCGGGAAACAGCCGCCATGGTGAATCTGTTCCAGTATGACCGGCTGACCGGGCTCTTCAGCAGGGAGTTCTTCTATAAGAAGGTGCGGGAGCGGCTTCGGGAGGATCCGGAGGGAGAATACAGCATCGTTTGCTCCAATATTGTAAATTTTAAGCTGTATAATGATTCCTTCGGCGTGGCGGAAGGGGATCGGCTGCTGCGGGAAGCCGCGGACGCCATGCGCCGGGCGGTGGACCCGTCGGGGATCTGCGGACGGTTCGGCGCGGACCGGTTCATATGCCTGCAGGAGTCCGGAAAGGAGGCCCGGGACCGGGCTGTCTTTGACTCGGATCAGGCGGAATCCGGCAGGAGCTGCAACGTGGTGATGAAGTGGGGCGTCTACGAGATCACTGACCGTTCCGTTCCGGTGGAGCAGATGTGCGATCGGGCCAATCTGGCGGTGGACAGCATTAAAGATCAGTATAATTGCCACTTCGCGGTCTATGATGATGTTCTGCGGGGCAAGCTGCTGCGGGAGCAGGCCATTACGGAGGCCATGGAGACCGCACTGAACGAAGGGCAGTTTGTTGTCTATTATCAGCCGAAGTACAGCCTGAACAATGACTGTCTGGCGGGGGCCGAGGCTCTGGTGCGCTGGGTTCACCCGGAGCTGGGCTTTCTGTCCCCGGGAGAATTCATTCCCCTGTTTGAGAAAAACGGTTTTATCACCCGGCTGGACCGGTATGTCTGGGAAAATGTGTGTGCCACGCTGCGCCTCTGGCGGGAAAAAGGATATCCTCAGCTGTCGGTGTCGGTCAATGTGTCCCGGGCGGACGTCTGCCATGCCGACCTGGCGGATACGCTGCTGGAGATCGTCCGGAAATACGGCGTGGAGCCCGCCCAGCTCCATCTGGAGCTGACCGAGAGCGCCTATACGGAAAACCCGGCTCAGATCCTCAGCACCGTGGAGCATCTGCGGGAGCTGGGCTTCATCATTGAAATGGATGACTTCGGCAGCGGCTATTCTTCCCTCAATATGCTCAACCAGATGAAGCTGGACATCCTGAAGCTGGACATGAAGTTCATCCGAAGCGAAACCTCCAAGCCCATGGAGCAGGGAATCCTGCGGTTCATTGTGGGACTGGCCCGCTGGCTGAATCTGAGCGTGGTGGCGGAGGGCGTGGAGACCCGGGAGCAGCTGGAGCGCCTGCGGGAGATCGGCTGCGACTACGTTCAGGGTTACTTCTTTGCGAGGCCCATGCCCGCCGGGGAGTTTGAGAAACTGCTGCAGGCCCAGCCGCCAAAGTATCCGAAACCCTCCGATGCCGCCCCGCAGGCCAAAACCGACCTGGTGAAGCTGCTGGTGGCGGATGAGGATGCCGAATACCGGGGGAAAGTCCGGGAGCTCTTTGAAGGCCATTATGAGGTGCTGGAGGCGGCTACCGCTCAGGAGGGAATCGCCTGCATCCGGGAAAGCGGCCAAGCTTCTGTTTTCGCGGTGATCCTCAGCGCCACCCTTCCGGAAAAGGGCGCTTTGGCGCTGGTAAAGGCCATCCGGCAGGCCCCTGCCTGCTGGCGGATCCCCATACTGACCACGATGCCCTATGGCGAGAGCTGCGAGGAGTATTTGCAAGAACTGGACACCGATGATTTCCTGTGCAAGCACCATCCGCTGAAGGATCTGCGCAGAAGGGTTTTCCAGATGATGCGTATGGATGCCCACCACGTCCGGGAGCAGCTGCTGATAGACGAAGCAGGCAGGGACTATTTGACCGGTCTTTTGAACCGCAGAGGTTTCTTTGCCGCTCTGGACGCGCTGCGTCAGGAGGATCTCCCTCTGGCCATGTATCTGTTTGATCTGGATGATCTGAAGAAGGTCAACGACCAGTTCAGCCACAACAAGGGGGATGAAATGCTTTGCTTTTTCGGAGATCTGCTCCGCCGTCAGACCCGGGACGGAGATATTCTCTGCCGTTACGGCGGAGATGAATTCGTGGTGGTTCTCCGGCGCATCGCCTCTCTGGATTCGATCCTGCAGAAGGGCGAGACTATCTGCAAGGAATTTCAGGAATTCCCTCTGCCGGACGGTCTCCAGGCCGCATGCTCCGGCGGTATTGCCCTGTGCGGCACGGATGAGCGCCCCTCCGCGGAGCTGATCGAACGGGCGGATGCCGCTCTGTATCGGGCAAAGAAGAAACACAAGGGCAGTTGCTGTCTGTGGAAGAAATAAGGGTCAGCCGGACAATTCCTGCACCGGCCTTGCAGAAGCTCGGTCAGCTCCCCCGAGGAAGCCGTCAGCCTGTCAAAACCGAGGTTTGCGCTTACGCCCTTGAGGGTGTGGGCGGCGCGAAAGGCCTCCTCCGTCTGCCCCTGCTCCATTGCCCGGCAGAGTTCGGGATAGCTCCCGTCATCCAGGAATTTGGCAATGAATTTCCGGATCAGATGGATGCCCGGCAGCCGCTTTTCCACCTGGGCGTAGTCTCCGCCCAATACTTGATAACACTCTTGAATCGTCATTGGCTTCCTCCAGATTTGTAATGCAAAATGATGCACATGTAATTTTAAGTGACTGTTTTCAAGTTTTTTCGAACTTTATTGACATTCAGTATGTCACATTCTTTCGGATTTCAAAACATAAAATGCATTTTTTGAGATTTTTTCTGTTTCAGGAACGGAATTCCTGGCGAGAAGCCGGGATGACTTTTTCAAATTATGTAACGGGAAATGATATCCGGAAACTGAAAGCTCGGAAACGAGCCGAAATATCCCATAAACGCCACCGCGACAAAGAGATAGAAAATGAAAGCAACCTGAAAATCAGGATATTTCATAGAAAACACAGGAGAGGAGTGAGGCACAAATGCGGGAAAAGAATAACCTGTGGCGGCGAATTATTCTGGCAGCTGTCCTGCTTGGTTTGATTCTGGCGGGCTTTTTCGTTTATCTCAGTTCGAACCGCTGGATGACACTGGAACGCAATGCCAATTATATCGCGGACGCGGCCACGCAGTCAGCAAAGCGTATTGATGACTTGCTGGTTGGTGCCGAAAACAGCATCAGCGCGATCGCCCATATTTATGAGCGAAGCCTGGACGCGTCACAGGCCAATGTGGAAGTGTTGGAAGAACTGACAGAGTCCACGATTTTTGACTACATCGGTTATGTGGATGCCCAAGGAATTTACACGGATAACCGGGGCTTGCAGGCCGATGTGACTGACCGGGTATATTTTCAGGACGGCATGCAGGGCAATTCCGGTATGGACATGATCTCCAACGGCCGCGTCAGCGGCGAGGATTTGGTGATCTTCTATGCTCCGCTGCGGCTGGATGGAGAAGTGGTCGGTGTTCTTACCGGACGCTATCGACAGCAGCAGATGCGCAACATCATCACTTCTTCTTACTTTGGGGAAGCCGCGGACACCTATCTCTGCCTGTCGGACGGAACCGTAATCGCCAGCTCTAAGGAAGAAAAGCCTGAAAACATCCTGGAAACGTTGAATCGGAACGATGGGGCGGATCAGGAAGCCGTGGATATTCTCACCAATGCCCTCTACACCGGCGGCTCCGTCAGCTTCACCTACACCAATTCCTATGGCTCCAGCGCAGCCTATGTGACGAAGCTGCCCCAAAGCAACTGGATGCTGCTGCAGGTCTTTCCCATTGGCGTTACCAACGAAATGCTGAGTGAATCCAATAAAGCCGCGACCTGTCTGATGGTGTGGCTGGTGATTCTTGCCGCGCTGTATGTTGTTCTGCTGCTTCTGGAGAACGCAAGGCAGACGAAGAAACTCACCTGGGAGAAGCAAGAGATGCGGGACATTGTAGACACCACATCCCATCTGTTCCGCAGATTCATCCTGGTTGATCTGGAGCACGACACTTACACGATTCTGGAAGACGATGACAAGTCCGGTAACAATCCGCTTCCGGTTGAGGGTACATACAGCGACCTGCGCAATTACTGGCTTGACCGGATTGTGGATACGCAAGAGGAAAGCTACGACAGAGAGCGGTTCAGCGTCCGGTCGATTCAGGAGCATCTGACAGCGGATGTGCCTTACCTGCAATACGAGAACCGTGTCCGTGGCAGCGGCGTTAATTGGTGGCAGATCTCCGTCCTGTGCCTGAAGCGGAAGCGTGGGGTTCCGGTGTCGGTCTTGGTAGCAGTGCAGGATGTATCGGAGCTGAAAGAAAGAGAGCAGCGCAGCCGCATCGCGTTGGAGGATGCCTATCAATCGGCGCAGGCAGCCAACGAGGCAAAGCGAACCTTCCTGTTTGACATGAGCCACGATATGCGCACGCCGCTCAATGCGGTGATTGGCTTGTCCGGCCTGTTGGATCGGGATGCCGCAGACCCCGACAGAGTACGCTCCTACAGCCGGAAGATCAAAGCATCCGGACAGCACCTGCTGACCCTGGTCAACGAAGTCCTGGATATGTCCAAGATCGAAAGCGGAAGGACTTCCCTGAATCTTTCAACCTTCTCCCTTTCGGAATTGCTTGAGGAGCTGACTTTCGTATTTCAGCCTCAGGCGCAGGAGAAAGGGCAAACGCTGAAGATCAATGCTTTTGGTGTTCCCCAGGAGCGTCTGATTGGTGATAAGCTGCGCCTGAATGAGGTGCTGGGCAATCTGCTGGACAATTCCATCAAATATACCGCTCAGAGCGGAGAAGTGACACTGACTGTCCATGGGCTTGCCCAGACCACACCGGGCTATGTTCATCTTCTTTTCGAGGTTATGGATAACGGCATAGGAATGAGCCCGGATTTTGTCCCCCATGTGTTTGATCCCTTTGTCCGTGAGAAGAACAGTACGGTCAGCGGAATCCGGGGCGCGGGCCTTGGCCTGACCATTACCAAGAGCATCGTTGACCTGATGGGTGGAACCATCCGTGTGGACAGTGTACAGGGAAAGGGAAGCACATTTCAGGTTGAACTGGAACTGCGTCCGGCGGTGGAAGATGGAGATTCGGCGTTTTGGAAGGAGCAGGGCATCCGAAAAGCGCTGATTCTGGGGTCTGACGAGAAAATCTGCAAATCCATTTATGGCCTGATGGCGGGAACCGGTGTGGAATTGCAGTATGCCACCGACAGCACCGCTGCCTGGAATCTATCGGAGGATGCCGCCTTCGACCTGATCCTGTTGGATCACACATTGCCGGATATGGATACGCTGGAAGCCATCCGAAGCATCCGGACGCATTACGGAAATGCGCCGGAGCTGATTCTAATCGACAGCGATTGGATTGGCAAGGAGAAAGACGCGCGCAGTGCCGGGGCAAACGGCTTTTTGCCGGCTCCTTTCTCCATGTCTACCCTGAAGAAAGTAGCTTCGGAGTGCCGGATCCAGTCCAAGCCTGACGAAACAGGTGTTTCGCTGGAGGGGCTCCGGATGCTGGTGGTGGAGGACAATGACATCAACGCGGAAATATTGATGGAATTGCTGGACATGGAGGGCATCCTTAGTGAGCGTGCGGAAAATGGCCGTGCGGCAGTGGAGCTGTTCCGGAGCAAACCCGAAGGCTATTATGACGGAATTCTGATGGATATTCAGATGCCGGAGATGAACGGCTATGAGGCCACTAAGGCCATCCGAAGTCTCGACGACCGTCCTGACGGACGCACGATTCCCATCATAGCAATGACAGCGAACGCCTTTGCCGAGGATGTGCAGGCGTCTCTGGATGCAGGAATGAATGGGCATCTTTCAAAGCCGATCGTGATGGACGAGGTGGTAAAGACCATCGCGAGAAATCTCGACCATTGAATGCGCAAACCGTTTTTTTCAGAGAGAAAAGGAGAACGTCTATGAAAAAAATACTTACCCTGCTGCTTGCCGTGGCCATGGCAGCAACCATGCTCACCGGCTGCGCAGGCCAGAATGCCAATCATGGAACTGCTGGGGAGAACAGCACACCCCAGACAGAAAAAAAGGAAAAGGTGGTCGTTGCCTGCTGGGGCAATCAGATGCTGGATTCCTATACCCAGTACCTCTGTGACCTGTTCCCAGAGGTGGAGTTTGAATTTGTTCTGGCCACGAACTCCACGGATTACTACCGTTTCCGTGTAGATCACGACGATATGCCCGACATTCTGACGGTGCGCCGCTTTGCCCTGAAGGACGCGGTGCTGCTGATGCCCTATTTCGGTCAGACGGAGAAGGACAACTGGTATCTGACCTATCCCGCCTTCCAGATTGCCGCCTCCAAGAAGGGGATGGATGACCCGGAGCGGGAAAAGCTGATTCTGGACATTCTGACCGCCATGGTCAGTCAGGACGGTCAGGAGCATATCACCGCCGGCAAGAACATGGTGCCCTACAACAAGGATGTCACCCTGGAGCTTCTGCCGGAACTGGATAATCTGAAGCCCTATATTGAGGAGAACAAGCTGTACATCCGCCTGGCCTCCAACGATATGTTCCGCATCTCCAGGGATGTGGTGCAGATGATCCTAAATGGCGAAGTGCAGACGGCGCAGGAGGCGCTGACAGCCTTCAACAACGAACTGGCAGGAGAAGAGCCAGGCACCCAGATCGTCGCCCATATCCACACCCCTTACGCCAACGAGTTCACGCCGGAACATGGCAATCAGGCGGCATCCGCTGTTGCCAATACCATGCGGAAGCTCTCCGGCTGCGATCTGGTGTTGCTACAGGGCTGCTATGTGGCAAGCGACATCTATGCCGGCGACTATTTCCAGAAAGATCTCGGCTATCTCGCATACAATAGCGGAAACCCCGGCCTGATGGAGCTGACCGGCGAGCAGGTCTATGCCTTTGTGGAGACGACCCTCTCCCTGACCGATGGCCGCGGCGCAGTCTGCAATGACAGCACCCTGTATGTTTCCAGCGGCTTTGAGATGGACATTACAAAGACCGACAGCGGCTATACCCTGAACGCCCTGACCATAGACGGCAAGGAGATGGATCGCAATAAAACCTATTCCTTCATGGCTTACGGCGATGTGAACTGGTATTTGAACCTTGTTACGGAGAAACTGGGCATTTCCGAAGTGGATACCACCGGCCCCAGGATGCCGGAATACCTGACCCAGCGCCTGGTGGAAGAGGGGGGACAGCTGGAGGCTCCCACGGATTACATCATCCTGCGATAAAACGCCTGCAGGTCGCTGACACGCGGGCAGGAAAGAGATTTTGGGAGAACACGCATATGAAAGAGAGAAAACAGATAAGTGGCGATAGCGCATATATAGATGGAAGTATTTTTCCTGTTTTAGGCTTGACAAGTGAATTATAATAAGAAAAAAAGAGATATTGACCCTGGTTGATATCTCTTTTTTCGTGAAAGAAAAGACTACTCTACTTTGCATCTTGCCATAAAATGAAGAGTAGCCTAATTCAATGCCTGGATGGAGGGGGTGCAATCGTTGGATTGTATCAAAATGGTGGTTGCGATGAATCACTGAAAATGCGGCTCGCGTACAGCCATCCCGGCGGTCAGCACAAATATAAAGTTGATTTGTTCCCTCTTACACTGGGCACCGAAATTAATCCGAGATCACGAAAAAGCAAGTTCAAAAGATCTCAATTTGCACGAAAAAGCAAGTTCAGACATCGCTTCGGAAATTCTGTTAGAAGGCGGGACATTTTACATTTAACGCATTTTAACTCACAATAACGAGTTAAAAACAAATTTAACTCAACACGAAATGAATTAAAATGAGTTAGAATCGAATTAAATGTAAGTAAAAGATAGACAAGGGCACCAGCCCGTCAGCCCCAAAGGCAGGTCTAGATACACTGAGTAATTATTTCAGCGTGTCTGGACCTGCTTTTTTTAATTTTTTTGTCGTAATGCCCCTTTGCGGTAGTGAAACTAAAGCAAATCCGTACAACTAGGGCGGGCAACCCGTACAGCCGGTACCTAAAAATATCCATCCGTACGGGCTAAACTTGTACATGTAAGGAGCCAAACGACTCCTCTACAGGAACCTTGAAAATTACATACCATTCTTCAGGCACAGCCCTGTGATGGGGAGCCACATCAGCGGATGAACGCAACGATCGCCAATAGAAGGCGGGAGCGTGAACCGGCCTGTAAGTATCGGATTGCTTCCGATATACAGCATTGATCCATCACAGCACAATGATACTTCTGTACGCAGCTCGGTGCGCATCGCGGAAATATTCAGGGCGGTGTTCGACCGGTCATCAATATTCAGAACAACAGCGGCAATTTCTTCGGTCCGACATTGATCGTCGTGCCGCTTACCACGGAATTGAAAAAGCTGGGGCAGCCTACACACTGCGTTCTCGAAAAGCAGCGCGGTCTGAATGAAACCTCCATGAGTGAGGCGGAACAGATCGTCACCATCAACAAGGGTCAGGTAATCAAATATCTGGGGCGAACGAGCCAAAAGCACATGGAGCGCATTGACGACAGCATCCGCGTAAGCCTTCATCTGGATCCGGAGGATACCTTGCCCATTCCGGTGTGCGTGGAGTTTCCCTGATTTGGAATTTGCGGCAAGGATGAAAACGGAAAGCGAGGAATGACATATGGAAGCAATTGAGACTTTTGAATTACCGGCAGAAAATGCAATACCCATCACAGAGAAGCGCTGCTATACCGTTGAGGATCTGCAGATCATCCTCGGTATCAGCCGCAGCACGGTATATAAGCTGTTGGAACAGCAGGAATTTCGCTGGTTTAAGATCGGATCCGCCTATCGAATTTCAAAGAAGAGCTTCGATGAGTGGCTGGACAACAAGCTGTAATCTGTCAAGGATGTCGAGCTGTTCCGCGACATCCTAACAATCCGAATGGATAACCGCCCGGTGCGGAGCTCAGGGCATATTCTTACTCGGTTCAGGAAATGGCAGATCTTCTCGGTGTATCCGATGACACGGTTTATACCCTGATCAAACGGGATCACATTGAGACCTTTGAGGTGGATACCTGGATGCGTATCCGAAAGGATGTATTTGAGGCATGGTACAAAACGCAGACCAAGTATCGAACCCAAGCTGACCGGGAACGAGATGCAGAGCTGGAAGCCTCGTCTCAAGGTGGACGAAACAAAGGCAGCATTTACCCTGCAGGAGGCGGCGGTACTTCTTGACCTTACATACAATGAGGTACGCAGGCTGATTCAGACCGGAGAAATTGAAGCCAAAAAATACGGGCTCAAGTATCTGATCCCCCGGAATGATATCAAGTGGTTCCTGTTTCAGCAGAAACTAGAACGCGAGAACTAAGAAAGGAGTGAAAGACAATGGCATCCATTGTACAGAGAAATAACCGTTACAATGTCGTTTACCTTTACGACGATGAAGCAACCGGCAAGCGAAAGCAGAAATGGGAAAGCTTCAAGACCATGGCCGATGCAAAGCGCCAGAAAGCTGAGATTGAATATCGGCAGGAAATAGGCACTATGGTGATCCATCAGTGCAAGACGGTGGATGAGCTGCTGAAAGAGTATGTTGCTCTCTATGGCAAGACCACATGGTCCATGTCCGTCTACGGAAGCAATACGGCTCTGATCGAGCATTACATATCGCCGATCATCGGCAGTATGAAGCTCAGTGACGTGACAGCACGGGTTCTGGAGAAGTATTATATGCAGCTTCTGAAGACTCCTTCCGTGCACCGAATCACTCAGAAAGCGAATTCTAAAAATGTGATTTATGTGGCTCCGCCGACCGTAAGAACAACGCAGCACTGTTTGAGAAAGCCTTTTACAGCGGGAAGGGTTCAGACAGTATTGAGTCACCGGCTGAAACCGAATCCGAAGCAAAAGCAGCCCCTTCAGGTGTGGATCCTGACCTTCTGGCAAAGATACTCAGTAATCCGGAAATGGCAGCGCTGCTGACAAGCCTGGCGAAGATCCTGAACTAAAATAAGGGCCGGATCACCGGCCCACCACTTACATAGAGAGTATTGTAAACTCGGATTTCATTCGAACCGGGAATGCAATACTCTCTTTTTGTGCGATAAGCTGCCAAGCGGACGGATGAGCTTGCTCATACGGACATTTGGCGGCCAACGTACATCGAGCCGATAGGCGAGATTATCGTTTTCCCCAGCGAGTGCTTTTCAGGGAGATGTGAGATATTCTGTTTAGACTCGCGGTTCGACTGCAGATGGGTTTTTGCTCGAAAAAGTGCTAAAATTGGCGGTAGATGAAAAATGTTCTTGTTCCCCTTTTTAGAAAAATCCAAAAAACTGCTAAAATGAACCGGTGAACATCTAACGACAAAGGCGAACTTCGGTGAACCGAAACAGATTCGGAATGCGAAAAAAGCCTGATGAAAAGCGACTTTCCTGTACATAGGTGAACACAGATGACAAAGGTTCAATGGTTCTCCTAAGCGGAAGGTCGCGCGTTCAAATCGCGTCGCGAACATGAAAATGGAGTCAAAGTGATGGGGGTCAGACTCTCTTATGAATTTCCTTGAGAAAATCTCGAGGTATCCATAAGGGAGTCGGGCCCTGTTCTTTTAAACAGTACTTTTTTACAGGAAGGAGGCACTCTGTCATGCGATATTATATTTCTGATCTGCATTTCGGTCATGCGAAGCTCAATACGGAGATGGATCATCGTGGTTTTGCAAGCGCTGAAGAAATGAATCAGCATATGATCAATCAATGGAATTCACGTGTTCGTCATGGAGATGAAGTTGTGATTTTAGGAGACTTCTGCATGTCAAAGAAGGCTGGTGAAGCGGAGGAGATTCTTCGCCAGCTGAAAGGTCGAAAATACATGATCGTCGGAAACCATGACTACTATCTGAATGATCAGGACTTCGATCGAAGTCTTTTTAAATGGATTGAGTCTTATAAGGAACTGAATGACAATCGAAGGAAGATCATATTGTCTCATTATCCGATTTTTTGTTATAACGGCCAGTATCGCAGAAATGGCGAAGGTATACCGAAGACCTACATGCTCTATGGGCATGTACATAACACCTTCGATGAAATTCTGGTTAACGAGTTTATTCAACGCACAAGAGCGTGCAGGCGAGAAGTTCGAGGAAGTGATGAACAGCAGAATATTCCGTGCCAGATGATCAACTGTTTCTGCATGTTTTCTGATTATGTGCCGTTGACACTGGATGAATGGATTCAGTTAGATGCTAAGAGACGCAGTGAGCTTTCAAAGAAACAATTAAGATAATTGTTTCAGCAAGGTGACTTTTTGAGAGGAGTCCCCTCATTCGCCCGTTCCATGGAGTCAGTGGACGCTTGTCTGTTCCGGTCTCCCCGGCTCATGAGGAAGTCTCAAACTTCCGGCTATTCTGACTAACTGGAAGCCAAAGGACAATCGCAGGCATGGTTGAACCTAAAATTGATGATCGTGCCTACTATTATGATCGATTTTAAAATTAATGGGGTCTGACCCCAATGTAGTCAACTTAACACTTAGATCCACGCGAAAGCGTGGGTCTTATTTTTATTTTTTAAATTGTCTACTTGACGGGTAGCAGTTCACCGGGTATGACATGGACATCATCCCTTCGGATCTGGCTACCTACGGCAAGGATGCGAAAGCTAAGACCAAGGGTAAGGAAGAAAGCCTGTGAAAGGAGGAATGATGGCACAGTTCATTTTTATCGGCGATGAATATATCAATGTGGCTCATATCGTCAGCATTGATCCCTGGCCTCATACGGAAATGATCTGGATCCGTCTGGATACTGGTGAGAAGTATGCCAGGAGCATCAAGTACCTGGACGGGATCCTGATAATCTTGGGAATCAAGACAGGATCAACAGTCAAGGAACTTCTTGGCAATTGACAGAGAAACGAGGTGGCTGTAAGGTTGCCTCGGGTACATAAGCTTTGAATTACCTGATAACGATTGAGAACCGCAATATATCATTGAATATTCAGGGTGCCGGTGATATAGTTTTTCATAGAAGCAAGTAATGATTTTCAGAGGTAGTCAGAGTGCTTTATGAGGTTAACATGAGCGTTAGTTATAAGAAATTATGGAAGTTGCTTATTGATCGGGAAATGACAAAGTCAGCTCTGATTAAGGAAGCGAAGATAACAACAAATGCCATGGCAAAAATGGGTAAGAATGAAGATGTTCGTGTAGAGACACTGGCTAAAATCTGTACTGCGCTCAAATGCAAAATGGATGATATTGTAGAAGTAATTGATGATTCTGGAGTGAAATAACCCGGAGCGTAAGGCAAATATAGTTCGTTTACTGAGAGGCTTTTAATGTCGAATAAACCGAAAACAATTAATGGTTTGATGAAGTATCTTCGTGATACAAAGGGGCTTAATATTTCTGGTTCATCCCAGAAACGGAAGCTGATGAACATAGGCTATTACCACGGCTATAAAGGATATCGCTATATTGATAAACCAACTAACCGTGCTCCTTTTACAGAATTTGATGAGCTCATTGCCGTGTATGACTTTGATATGCAGCTGAAGGCTTTATTCTATCCTTATGTAATGCAGATTGAGACTGCATTAAAAAACTACGTGTTAGAAGCTATTGTTGAGAGCATACAGTCTGATAGCTTTTCTGATGTTTACTCAAAGTTGCTGGATAATTACAAGGACTTCTCAACAACAGAAAAAACATACCGTACTCCTAGGGACAGAGAACGTGCAGAGGATAGATTTAAGAAGGAACTTCAGAGACGTCTTGATTTGAGAAATAGAATTTATGGAGTCCAGGCTAATGCTTTCAAAAATGATAACAAGATTGCTCACCATTTTTTATCGAAAGATAAGCCGCTTCCCATTTGGGGAATATTTGAATTACTTAGTCTTGGTGAATTTGGTCATTTTGTTTCCTGCCTGAACAAACCTTGCAGGGAAAAAATTTCGATTAAGCTGGGCATTCAACAGTCTGACGACACAAATTCAATGATGCCCCAAAGACTAATCTATACCACCAAAGATCTGAGAAATGCTATCGCCCACAACGATGTTGTATTTGATACAAGATTTAAGACTGGCAGCATAGATAAGCAAATCAGTAATGCAATTTCAAATGCCACAAGTGTATCGGGGATTACCTTCGATACAATCACTGATTATCTGGTATTATTGACCTATCAGTTAAAGCTGATTGGTATAAGCAAAACTGAGTTACGCAGGCTGATAGCTGGCTTTTCCGACGCACAGGAGAAATTGAGATCGGCGATTCCAGCAAGCACATACAATCAGATCATACATACTGATAATAACCGGAAAATTCAGGCTTTGAAGGCCTATATTGCCAAATAAGTTAATGCCCTATAAACCAAAATATATTTTTTGTCAAGGGAGATTTTCATTGCTTTTTTTCTTGACTTGCACTATACTATGAGTGTGAATTGCGGTACGTCTCTACGGAGCGTACTTAGGAGGGTTGGATGCGTCCAGCCTTCTTTTTTTGTTCAGACGAACTATATTTTCTTTGTTTCGTCCTTTACATAGCGCTTTCGAATTATTTCGAAGGCGCTATTTTTATACCATTTTGTAAAGGAGGACATGTAACTTGTAATTGCCGAAAAACCATCGGTTGCCCAGTCTCTGGCAAAGGTCATCGGCGCAGATAAACGTTGTGACGGATATCTGGAGGGTAACGGATACTTTGTCAGCTGGTGTGTGGGACATCTGGTGGAACTCTCTGCTCCAGAACGCTACGATGAACACTATGCCAAATGGAGACTGGAGGATCTTCCGGTTTTGCCATCGACCTGGCGGCGAGGTTCCAATAATGGGATTTCATGATGTCATTGCGGGCGTTTCTGAAGTGGTAGATGAAGTGGTGCAGATTACGTCTTCAGTTTTTGACGAAAAATAGAGTTTGAATTCTGCAAATAAACGGCCATGGTTGGCGGCCGTTTATTTGCAGAAAAGACAATTAATCAGAAAACATCCCTAATGAAGTCCTGCACGGTATAGTTCCCATGCCACTCTGGCGCTTTCTTCTAGTTCTTCAAGGCTGAAGAATGCATCAAGCATGGATTTTCCAGGAACAACTGGGCCATGATTTTTAAGTATAAATCCATCACTCTTTGCGATTCGGTCTCGGAAAGCTTGAAATAATCCTTCTGTTCCTGGCTTTTCATATGGGATGAATCCAACCTTGCCTAGTTTCATTTGAAGATATGGTGTGTGTGGAGGGATAACATCGGTCTCGTTCTGAGCCGGTACGAAGCTCCATAGTACACAGTACAGACTATGTGTGTGGATGACCGCTTGGATGTCGGAACTCTTCTGATAAAGTTGAATATGGAGTGGCCACTCTTTACTAGGTTTACCAGAGGAGAGCGCACATCCGCTCATACTGATTGGAATTAAATCAGATTCTTTAAGAGTACCGAAGCAAGTACCGCTACCGCTGATGTAGACGATATCTCCGTGACGGAAACTAATGTTGGCAGAAGAACCACTGACCTTTCCGCGGGTAAAAAGACTGTGGGCGGTATATAGCGTATCTTCAATTTTTTTTCTTAAATCATCGTTCTGCTGAGAGGACTTGATTTCATGATGTTCTTGTTTCATTAAACACTCCTTGTATTGTTGGATTATTTAATCCAAACTTCGCATGATATCTTGAAAAAATATGCTTTATTCGGACTTGACAGACTTGGAAAGCCCCTTAGTCATGTTGAGAGCTTTCTGGAAAAAGTTCTCCTTTCCGAAATTACCGCTTTTCAGCACCAGACGTAGACACTGATTTTCTACTGGTACCATGATAGGGACACCAGGTGCCACACTTTCTCCGATTAGATAGGAGCTATAGCCCAAAGCTTTAGCTACGGCTCCGGACGTTTCTCCTCCGGCAGATATAACTCTGGTATACCCAGCCTGAACCGCTCGCCGAGCGATGTATGCAGTTGCACCTTCTAGAAGATCAGCGACTCGTTCCTTTCCGTACTTCTGGTATTCTTTTACCTTTTCAGGCGCATCGGAACTGTAAATAAGCACAGACTCTCCAAGGGCTTGAGCTTTCTCCCACAGGCTTTCTGCAGTATCCTTTCCCTCTAAGAGTGCTAGTGGATCCATTTTAAGGCTAGGCATTCCTAGCTGTTGATAATATGCCACTTGAGCTAACGTGGCTTGTGAGCAGCTGCCGGAAAGAAGGACAGCCTTTCCTGCCGTAAAACTGTTTGGAATTTCTGCATGTGAGCTCAATTTGGAAGCCCAGATAGCACCTAGATGCTCCAGAAGTCCGCTACCCCCAGTTAAAAGAGGAAGCTCGAAAAAAGCTTCTGCAATATGACGGCCATCCTCATCAGTTTCATAATCTGGAATAAGATAAAATGGCTGATTATCGTAACGTTCTATGGTTGGCATCTTGCCATCCATAAGCTTTACAGAATAGGAAGTATATTTGCTTTGTGGCGACATGAGACGTGATAAATCGGAGTCAAGCATAGGCGTAAGAGGATGATTTTTCATGGGACTTTCATTCAGTGGTATGCCATTAACATAAAGATTTCCATTTTTAACAACTCTGCCATTTACTGGCAGAGAAGGGCAGAGTACGGAATATCTGGCATGCATCAATTCAAGCAGAGCATCCGCTACGGGACCAATGTTTCCTTTAGGAGTGGAGTCAAAGGTAGAGCAGTATTTAAAGTAAAGCTGCTTTACGCCGGAACGGAGCAAGAAACGGGCGGCAGAAAGGCTGTCTGCAACGGCTCCGGATACCTCTTGAGTCCTGGACTTGAGCGCAATAACTACAGCCTGCACATTGCTCGGTATTTTTTCTAAATCCATATCTTCAGGAACCCCATTGAAAAGTTGAACGCTAAGTCCTCCTTTTATGAGAAAGGAAGCGGCGTCACTGGCTCCGGTAAAATCGTCTGCTATACAACCGAAAATAGGCATTTTGGTTACCTCCGTACTATAAGAATAATGCTATAATAAATGCCGATAAATCGGTGCCATGAGATAATAATCATCGCAATACCGGCAATCCATCGTTCTATAAGTTTAAGAAAGCAAATAACATGCCAAGTGATTACGCCAGAAAGAATTTAATTCATATTTTATTTATTGTTCCCTACCCTGAACTTCGCGAAAAGGTAGAGCTTATACTAGAGCATTTCCCAGAGAGGGAACGACTTGATGTGGAGATTCGGGTAAAACGAGTAGAGGAAATAGAAGACATTCAGGATATTTCGTTTGATCTCTATGATGTGGTCATTGCTCGAGGCTATTCGGCTATTGTTCTGTCACGGAAAATAAATAGAATTCCGGTGATTCGTATCTCTGTTTCAGCTTATGATGTCATAAGTGCCATTTCCGAGGCTATGCAAAGATATTCTCCTAAACGCATTGCTCTGCTTGGGACAGAGTACAAAGTTTATGAGACCGAGGAGATCGCGCAGATGCTTCGCGTGGATCTGAAAGTATATGATTCTGTGCGCCATGAAGATCTTGGTAAAATGACAAAGACGGCTAAAGCCTCGGGGTGCGAGTGCATTATTGGTGGTTATTCTGCGGCCATAGCTGCAGCGGAGGCAGGACTTCCAGCTGTAGTTCTGAAGACGGGAGAGAACGCGGTACTTCAGTCACTGGAGGAGGCCGTGCGTACCGTCGACCGTATCCATCAAGAGCGCCTTTTGGCGGAAATGTATAAGACTATCATCTATTCTTCCCAAGATGGCATACTCTATGTGGATCAGGATGGTATTATCCGAGTAAGAAATCGAGTCATACGAAGGATGAATGGAAATAAAAGCTTGGAAAATAAGCCTATCAAGATGGCAGTTCCTTATTTGTACGAGCTTTATAAAAAGACGTTGGAAAATCGTGCAGCTCAGCCTGCGGCTCTTATTCCCATACCCGATACAAAGACCATACTATCCGTACTGGCGGTACCTGTAATCGTGACAAATGAGTTGTCTGGCGTAGTACTATGCGCTACGGATATTACAAAGATTCAGAATTTGGAGGGACAGATACGTAAAAGCCTTAGCGAGAAAGGCCTCAAGGCCAAGTACAGTTTTTCCGATATTCTTCATCGGAGTGACATCATGCAGAGAACCATAGATATGGCCAGGCAGTTTGCACGTTCTGATTCCAATACTATTATTGTTGGGGAAACCGGTACCGGAAAAGAGCTTTTTGCTCAAAGTATCCACAACGAGAGTGCAAGAAAGAATGGGCCGTTCGTGGTAATAAACTGTGCTGCTTTGCCGGAAAATCTATTGGAAAGCGAGTTGTTCGGATACGCCGAGGGCGCCTTTACCGGTGCCAGCAAGGGTGGAAAAATGGGGCTGTTTGAGCAGGCTCATAATGGAACACTTTTCCTTGATGAGATTGGAGAAATTTCTTTATCCACTCAGACGAAGCTTCTTAGGGTACTTCAGGAAAAGCAGGTGAGACGGATCGGAGATAATCGACTTATCAATGTAGACGTGCGCATCATTTCTGCCACTAATAAAAATCTGAATACTCTTTGTAAACATGGACATTTCAGAAGAGATCTCATGTATCGTTTGGATGTACTCCGGCTTTTTGTGCCGCCTCTTCGAGAGCGGGGAGAAGATATAGAACTTTTGTTTCGACACCTCATAGAAGACTTTTGTAAAAATCACATGGAACCGATTCCGGCAATCGATCCAAGTGCACTTTCTCTCCTCTATGACTATCCCTTTACCGGAAATATTCGTGAGCTCCAGAATATTGCTGAACGTCTGATGGCGTTACGGCGAGGAAAAGACATCACGAAAGACATGCTTTCGGAAGCTATCTATCCTAAGGATCTTGAGGTGGAAGATTCTTTGCTGCTTATAAGTAAGAAGGCTGTATATGAGAATGAGAAGACTTTTGAGACCGGACATCCGTATAGAACGGATGCTGATATTCCTGCCTCAAAAGCTCTTCGCTCTGATTTAGAGAGTGAAGAACTTCACAGAATATTAGATGCTTTGAGGATAACTGGAAATAATCAGTCTGAGGCTGCTAAGCTGCTAGGGATTAATCGGAGTACTCTGTGGAGAAAACTTAAAAAGTTTCAGATCAAATGATATTTTTAAGCCATTTTTGTAAAACGCTCTATACAAAATCGTTGCACATGATGCGTGGTGTTGTAAAAATGCAACAGCACGCATCGCATGCAACGATTTTTGCATTAAGAGAAATGAATTAATCCTATTCGAAAAAACGTATTACTATTTCGAAAAAACGTAATCTTTGAAAATTTTGTTGCCCTTTCAAAGACTTGGCACACGCATTGCTTTATACAAAAGTAAAATATGAAAGGGAGGTTGATCGTATGTCAACAGCTTATGTACTCATTGTCTTTGCATTGGTCATCGTCTTTATGATCGTGCTCATTTCCAAGTTTCATGTGAATGCTGGTATCGGAATCCTTTTGTCAGCCATCATCCTAGCTATCGCTTTAGGAACACCATGGCAGGACATAGAAGGGACCATCAACAGCGGTTTCTCAGGCACGATTAAGAGTGTAGCCATCGTTATCTTCTTGGGGTGCACTTTAGGTACGGTGCTGGAAAAAACCGGAGCAGCGCTAACCATTACCAAGTGGGCGCTAAAGGTCGTAGGTGAAAAGAATGTCATTTGGGCTATTGCCCTGTCGTCTTTCATCTTAGGCATTCCTATCTTCGCAGATACTTGCGTAATCCTGCTCATCCCTATTGTTTCTGCTTTAGCTGTTAAGACGCAGAAATCCATGATGAGTTATGGTACGGTCCTCTATTTGGGCGCACTAGTCACTGCATCTCTGGTTCCGCCTACACCAGGTCCGGTGTCAGCAGCAGCACTATTACAAGTTCCTCTTGGACAGGCTATCCTTTGGGGGCTTGTGGTTGCAGCACCTAGCGTTATTGCCGCAACATTATACTGTATGACTTTAAAGGAAGATGTACAGCCTAAGGAAGAGTATTTAAAAGCTGCCCAAGATGCGGAAGGCAAAAAACTTCCAAGCCTTGGACTTTCCATGCTGCCTATCCTGTTTCCGTTGTTCCTTATTCTTTGCAACACTGCTATTTCTGTAGCACTTCCTGAAACTCCTGTAGCTAATTTCTTTGCCTTTATCGGAAGCCCACTGGCTGCTCTTCTGACTGGCTGTATTCTTTCACTTCTGCTTACCGGTGAGAAGTGGAAAACACCTGAAGTTTTGGATAAGTGGGTCAATGAAGGTATTCTTTCCGCAGCTATGCCTATTATTGTGACTGGTATGGGTGGTGCATTGGCAACCTTTGTAAAAAATGCAGGCGTGGCGGATCGTATTGCTGAGATGATTATGCAATCTAATTTTCCGCCTATTCTCATTCCTATCATCATGGCTTGTATTATTCATGTGGTAACCGGCTCAAATGCTTTGGGTGTTATGACTGCAGCTGCTTTAGTACAGCCTATGCTTGAAACTCTTGGAATATCTCCGGTGGCAGCTTTCCTTGCTTGCGGTACGGGGGCTCTGATGTTTAAGCACGCTAACTCCTCTGGCTTCTGGGTTACGGTTTCTATGTCAAACATGGACGTACGTCAGGGCATCAAGGCAGTAGGAGGTGCATCCACTGTTGCTGGTTTTACAGGCGCCATAATCACCTGCATTTTAGTTATGCTTCATGTAATCTGAATTATTTGCCTTTATAAGAAATTCTTGGTTAAAACCGGAATATAAACACTCGAAATACAAAACAAGAGGAAATAAAAATGGAAAAATTTATCACGAGAGCAGCCAGACTCAATGGACCTTATGACATTGAACTTATTGAGAGAGAACTTACATGTGGAGAGGACGATATCATTGTTAAAAACCATGCTATAGGTATTTGTGGTTCTGACAAGAATTTCTATCGTGGCTTTATGCCACCTCAGACATCTGAATTTAGACAGGATCCTTCATTTCCGTTTCTTCTCGGGCATGAGAGTGGCGGAACGGTCGTAGCGGTGGGAAGCCGTGTGTCAGAGTATAAAGTAGGAGACGAGGTTGTTTCTTTCGGTTGGAATAATAACTACGCCGACTACTTTAAGGCACCAGCCTTTATGCTTCAGCATTCTCTGCATGGCCTTGATCCTGATATTCAGGCGTTGGGGGAGCCAACTGCCTGCGCCATGTTCTGCGGCCTCAACAGCGGAGTACAGTTAGGCGATATCGTAGTAGTTATGGGCGGAGGTTATGCAGGACAGATTGCCGCTCAGTGTGCCAAGCTGAAGGGCGCTTATCAGGTAATCGTGGTGGATGTGCTGGATGGTAAGCTGGACCTCGCTAAATCTTTAGGGGCTGACATTGTTATCAACTCTAAGGAAGAAGATCCGGTGACAAAAGTGAAAGCTCTGACTGGCGGCGTTGGATGCGACGTGGTGATTGAATGTGCCGGTACTGCAGAGTCATTCAATGCATGTAGCGCCATGCTTCGCCATAATGGAAAGTTTGTATTCTATAGCTGGGTAACCACTCCGATTACACTGAATATCAGCCGTTGGCACGATGATGGATTCGAGTTTATCAATGCTTGCCTTGTGCACCATACGTGGAGACAGCGCTATGACTGGTTCCCAGAGTGCATGCGTCCAATTATTCAGGGTTCTGTAAAGATTAAGCCGCTCATCACGAATGAGTTTAAGCTGGCAGACTTGAAGGAAGGTTTTGACTGTGCTGACAAGAATGATGCAGCCATCAAAGTACTTTTCAGACCGTAAGACATCAACTATTTGGAAAGGAATAGAACAATGGATTTTACTAATTTGTTAAATGATACCAGCGGCAAGGTCTCTAAGGTGGGGGTAATCGGTGCTACAAAGGGCTATGGTTATACTCTGTTGGCTCAAATTCTCACCACCGCACATATGGAGCTCCGGTGCATTTGCTCACGGCACACAGATGAGTGCTTCGCAGTGCTGAAAGAGATTGGTTTTGATGAGAAACGTTTCCTTCTCTGCGAGACGATAGAAGAAATTCAGAAGGCTCCAAAAGATGCGATTATTATCACTCCGGATTATAAGATGGTGATGGAGACTGATATTACTGCCATGGTAGAGTGTACTGGAAATACCAAGGTAAGCTCTGATGCAGCGCTTATTGCTCTTAATAAGGGCATTAATGTATATATGGTTTCCAAGGAAACAGACTCGGTATGTGGTCCGATCTTGAACCATATCGCAGCAGAGAAGGGACTGGTTTATTCGCTGGTAAATGGTGATCAGCCAAGAAATCTTCTGGACTTGATTTCTTGGGCTCGCATACTGGGACTGGAAATTATTTGCGCTGGAAAATCTTCTGAGTATGACTTCGTGCTGGATTGGGAGACTGGAAAGTTCCTTTATAATGATGGAACCCATGAGTCAGAGCCGTTACCAGAGCTCAAGGAGTACTGGACATACAAGGGTGTCGATACTCTGAAGAGTAGAGATAAACTTCTCCAAAAGTACAGAGAGGTAATTTCCGCAGACCTCTGTGAGATGAACTTAGTTTCGAATGTAAGCGGATTTACCCCATCAGCACCTTTTATGAATTATCCTATTGCAAAACCAAATGAACTTGCCAATATCTTTATCCCTAAGGAAGATGGAGGTATTTTGGAAAAGACGGGTGTAGTAGATATATTTTATAATCTTCGAGAGACTAATGAGGCGAGTTTCTGCGGCGGCGAGTTTATCGTGGTGCGAGCAAAGGATCAAAAGATGTGGGAGATACTGGCTGGTAAGGGTCATGTGATGAGCAGTAATGGTAAGTACTGTTGTATCTATTATCCGTTCCATTTTATGGGATTGGAAACACCAATCTCAATCCTGCTCGGAGATTTCATGGGTATTGGCACACATGCAGAGTGTCGTCAGGTAACAGTGATGGCTGGCGTGGCAGAAAAGGACCTTCCTGCCGGAACCGAGCTGAAGGTTTACGGACACCACCATCAGATCGATGGATTGGTTCCTGAGCTTCTGGAAAAGTCTGTGACAGGAAATGCCGCACCATTTTATCTTTTAAATGGTGCAAAGTTGCTTCGGGATGTTAAGCAGGGAACGCCTGTTACTCTTGATGACGTAGATCTGTCTGGCCTTTCTACTTTCGAACTATTTAAGAAGGGACTGGAACTGGGCTGATATTTTTTCTGATGAATACCCTGATCTGGAGATGAAGGATTTACGGATTTTTGGGTGAATGCATGAATATTTCTTTTGAGATAGAGGGCTTCTATTATGGAAGCCCTCTATATATAATTGATAGAAAAATTTAGCACGCATGGTAGGCGCGTGTACGTTAGTATCCTATTTCTGGCTTGGATTTCGGCTTATTCCAACCTGATTATAAAAATTAATGATGGCAGGAGCAGAGTGAAATAGTGCGGAAAAAAACATTATTAATTTAGTACGATGATTTCAATATATGGAGTGTGAAATGGACTTAGGTGGAAAACTTATATTGGAACAGCAGCAGAGACTTTCACAAAATCAGATATTATCGCTTTCAATATTGGCCTTTGATACGCTTGAGTTAAAAAAATTTATTAAGAATGAATATCTTGAAAATCCTATGCTGGATTGCAAAGATCCGAATGGAACGGATACCTCTGTTTCTACAGTTACCTATCAGCGGAATTATAAGGATTTGGCTCAGCCGGAGGAATGTGGTTATGACATACCGGACCAGCGAAAAAGCGGAATCAAAGAATATATTCTGGATCAACTGCCGCGTCATACAACAGAGCAGGATCAGCGTATCGCAGAATATCTCATCGGATGTTTAGAGCCGAATGGTTTTTTTACGATCCCAGTTACAGATATTGCTGTAACGCTGGACGTTTCTGAAGCTTCTGTGAAAAAGATACTTGACCTTCTGAGAGAGTTAGAGCCTTGCGGGATTTTTTCAGAAAATTTGAGTCAGTGCATACACTGCCAGCTGGTAAAGGCGGGGGATACAGATGCCCTACTTTACGAGATAACTGACCATTATCTCGAATCATTTCTTCATGGTCGGATTAGTGAAATTACTAGAAATGTAAAAGCATCCACAGCAGAGGTGAGAAAGAGGCTGGAACGAATAGCTGAGATGAATCCGAATCCACTATATGGTTTTTCTGAGGATACTTATGGATATATCGAACCGGATATTCTTATTAAGAATGGCACGAATGGCAAGTGGAGCATTGAGCTAAATGATGGCTGGACAGAGAATTATGGCCTTAATGATTATTATCTTTCTTTGATGCAGCATATAGAAGATCCTGAACTTCGGGAGTATTTTAAGACCAAGCTGGATCGGGTTCGCTTCCTCATGGCTAGTATACAGCATAGAAGGAAAACCATTTGCTCCATTATGGAGACTATACTAAGATTACAGGAAGATTATTTTGAGAATCAAGGGCCGTTAAAACCGATGACTATGGGATGTGTGGCTGAACTTCTGTCCATTCATGTATCGACCGTCTCGCGAGCGCTCCGAGGGAAGTATATCCAGTACCCTAAGGGAATCATCGAGGCTAAAGATTTGTTTGAAACTGGACTTGGTAGAGAAAACGCCGTGGCTGTATCGATGGTAAAAGAAAAGATTAAAGCTTTGATTGAAGCAGAAAATCCAAAGGCCCCTTTAAGTGATAGTAAACTTGCGGAACAACTCAAGAAATCTGGAATTTCTGTATCAAGACGAGCAGTAACGAAGTATAGAGAACAGCTCTCCATACCAGGATCCTATGATAGGAAGAGATAACGAAAGTCGACTTTGCAGTGTAAGCGCTCAGCTAACACTGAGCGCTTACACTCTGTCATGCTCTTGGTTGAAGGGCCAATTATCGACAGCCTTCTATTTTGTTTATATCCATCTGCATTTGATCAGTGATTTTTATAGTTTTGTGATTTGTAATCGCAAAACTATTTTATTTCCGGCAACTGGATATTCTCTTCGGACAGGCGGTGCTCTATACTAGGGAAAGTAAAAAGTTTATCCTGTTGTTTTATAAGGCGAGGTGATCGATATGACAGATTCTGAATTACATGAAATCACGAGAGAGGCGTCGCAGGTGATCCGTGCGCTGCTGGAGCAGACGGAGCTTCGCGAGCACAGTGTGCTTGTGGTGGGCTGTTCGTCGAGTGAGATCCTCGGCGGGCACATCGGGAAGATCGGCAGTATGGAGGTCGCGGATGCGGTGTATCTGGGCATCGCGCCGGTGCTGCAGGAAAAGGGCATCGATCTCGCGGCGCAGTGCTGTGAGCATCTGAACCGTGCCGTGATCGTGGAGCGTGCATGTGCGCTTCGAAACGGCTATGAGATCGTGTCGGTCTGCCCGTGGCCACATGCGGGCGGCAGCTGGGCGACGACCTGCTGGCAGCACTTCGAGGACCCGGTAGCGGTCGAGGAAGTGCGCGCGGACGCCGGGATCGATATCGGCGATACGCTGATCGGCATGCATCTGAAGCGCGTCGCCGTGCCGGTGAGACTGCGTATTTCACAGATCGGCGCGGCACACGTAGTCTGCGCGAAGACACGCCCGAGATTATGGGGCGGTGAGCGTGCGCACTACACAGCGTTTGAGGGAGGACAGGCATGATAGAACAGGAACAGATGGAGCGGATGCAGCAGGCGGTCGCGGAGATCCGCCGCACGATGGCCGAGGCGGCGATCCGTGCAGGACGGAAGCCGGAGGAGATTCTTCTCTGTGCGGCCTGCAAAACACGTACCGTCGAGGAGGTCAGGGCGAGCGCAGAGCTTCCGATCGACATCTTCGGCGAGAACCACGTACAGGAGCTCGTCGAGAAGACGGATGCGGGCGCCTACCTCGGGAAGCCGGGCCACTTTATCGGCCATCTTCAGACAAACAAGGTGAAGAAGGTCGTCGGCCGTGCGTCGCTGATCCAGAGCGTGGACAGCGAGCATCTCGCCCTCGCGATCGAGAAGGAAGCCGCGAAACGGGAACTTCAGCAGGATATCCTTCTGGAAGTCAACATTGGCGAAGAAAGCAGTAAGAGCGGGGTCAATGCAGACGGCCTCTGGTCTCTGTTTGAGCGCCTGCTCGCGACGACCCCGCACCTCGATATTCGTGGCCTCATGGCGATCCCGCCGGCGGACGCCAGCGAAGACGAGACCCGCCGCTTCTTCGCGAAGATGCGCGGACTCTACGAGGAAGCCGCACAGCGCTACGCCGGCAGCGTCGACATGCAGTACCTCTCCATGGGCATGAGCGGCGATTACCCGCTCGCCATCGCGGAAGGCGCTAACATCGTCCGCATCGGCACCGCCATCTACGGCCCGCGCGATTACTCCGCGAAGGCGTAAATTAATGGGGTCTGACCCCATTAATTTTTTCTAAACAGAATCTAAACTCGAGTTTATGGGGTCAGACCCCCTTACGAAATTCTTAAGACAGAAAAACAGCCGGGTGGAAACACCCGGCTGTTCGTTTACGATGCTGTGTTTTTATGGATTCGGTGGGCTCTGTGGATTCAGCATGACGGAGGCGTAGAAGATGCCGTCACGCCACTCGAAGCGGGCATCGCCGTCGTAGCGCTGGGCGATGTAGCGGATCGAGACAGTGCCGACGCCGTGACCTTCGTGCTTCGTGGAGACGAGCTCGCCCTCGTCCCAGATCGGCTTCCGGCTGCAGGTGTTGTCGACCACGATGGAGAGGCAGGCGTCGCCGTTCTGCTTTACGATCACGCGGATGGCCTGATCAGAACGGATATCCGCAGCCGAGGACACGCCGACGCGCGGATCGATCGCCGTGGCCGCGGTGGAGGCAGTGAGGCTGTCGGCTGCGGCCGGAACAGTATCCACCTCGGTGACGAGTTCGCCGGCATTGGCCTCGGCAGAAGCAGCGCCCGACGATGCGCCACGACTCAGCTCAGTCTTACAGGCGTCGACGGCATTCTCGAGGAGGTTTCCGAGGAGGACACAGAAGATCGGGTCCGGAATCAGAAGACGCTCCGGGAGCTGTACACGGGCGGTGAAGCGGATCCCGGCGGCTTCCGCATGCCCCGCGTAGTAAGCGACGACCGCGTTCACGGTCGGGTTGTTGCTGTAGGTCTTCGACGGCGTATCCACGTGCTCTGCGCTGTACTCAGCGAGGTAGGTCCGGATCCCATGGAGGTCATTCCGGTCCGCCAGTTCCTTCAGCACCATGCGATGATGGCGGAAATCGTGGCGGGCGCGCCGGCTCTCCATGATGCGCGTCTTCAGCATCTCGAACTGCTCCGTCTGGACGCGCAGGAGATTTTCCATGGTCTTGTTTCGCTCGTTCGTGATGATCTGCTCCTGCAGATTCTTCATAAAGAGGATCAGCAGATGACTCAGCATGAACATACAGAGCAGCAGCAGGATACGGGCGAGCAGTGCGAGACTGCCGACATGGCCGTCCCGGATCGTGCCGGTGAGCAGCAGGATCATCGTGGTCGCGACGAACGGAAGCAGCCACGCCGTCATCCAGAAATCATGGATCTCGACGGATATCAGCGTCCTAAGGATCTCGTGCAGAAATGTAGACATCGGAATCATGGTACTGAGCGTCATGACGAGCGTCACGACGCCGGCCTGCCAGCTGTAAAAATCGAGGGCGATGTTGTTCTCACAGAGGAAGAAGGTCGCGGCGCGGATCGCCAGCAGATAGTCGATCGTAAAAATAAAATGAAAGAGGATGATCCACCTGTCCGTCCGGGAATTCAGCATCATCAGCACGAGAAACAGCGGGGCCGCGAGGTACTGCACGTACACCGCAGGGAAGCCGAGCTTCACCAGAAGCCCGAAGATGCATAGATATCCGCACTCCCAGAGGAGTATGCGTAGAAGGGTGCGCCGCTTCGAAGAGCGGAGACTGTCCAGCGCCGGCAGGTACCCCACAAAAAGGAACGGAAACGTATTCAGTGCTTCGTTGATGATCAGTTCGGTCATAGCGCCTGCCCCTCTCTCAGCGTTTTAAAGGTATAGTCGAGGTACCGCTCACGTACATCGCTGTACTTCAGTCGGCTGATCGCGATGGTGGCACCGCACTTCATGTCGAAACGGTCGCTCTGCAGCTTATGCACATCCTCGAAGTTCACGAGGACGCCCTTCATGCAGTCGCAGAACCAGTCGAACGGAAGCAGCAGCTGCTGAAACTCCTTCTGGCTCAGATTCACCTCCAGCGTCCCGCCATCCTTCATGTACACCATGATCCGCCGGCTCACGTACTCCGTGTAGGCGATGTTATGCAGAAACAGCCGCACATTTTTCCCCTGAGACGGCACCATCACATAGCGGTCGCGCTCGATGCGGTCCATGTTGCAGCGGTCCAGCGCCCGCGTGACCTGCGCCTCATTCACCGGCTTCAGCAGATAGTAGGTCGCATTCACGTCGTAGCTGTCGATGGCGAAATCCGGCGACGTCGTCACGAAGAGAAGACTGCAGTTCGTATCCTGCTCCCGGATCCGCCGCGCCGTTTCCATGCCGGTCATACCGCTCATATAGATGTCGAGAAAGATGATATCGTAACGTGTCGACTCGAAGTGCTCGAGGAAGGCCTCCCCGCTCGCAAACAGATCCGTCTGATCACAGAACAGTCCATGCGTCGACAGGTAGTGCGCGACCAGGCCCGAAAGACGCTCCGCCTCGCCCTTGATATCATCTACAATCGCGATCTTCATACCGCTCCCCCCCTCTGATCAGGCTAATGCAGTCGACCTGCACGCTCGTGGCTTTCACCGCTGCAGCTTCGTCCGCCACAGCCAGCCCCTGCACGCCGTGGCACGCTTCCGGCGCCTTCGGCTGATGCAGTCGACCTGCACGGTCGTGGCTTTCACCGCAGTTCTCCGCACCACGACCGTGCGATCTCTGATCACATTATACCCCATCCTGGAAGGGAATCGGCATCTTAAATAAATTATAATCCTTCCCCGAAAGAGCGACAGTACATCTTGTGTATGCTTAACTACATCTTGCGATTTCGCGGCGGTCCATGCCTCCGGCCTCCGCATCGTCACGCCGCAGTTTCTGTAACTGGCTTTCACAAAAAGCGTTTCCCAGTCGGATAAATATCCTTCCATTTAAAAAGCGGCAGGCTCCACACGGTCCGCCGCTTTTTGAATCATAAATTACTGCCAGCTTCATCTGTTTAATCTCCATGTACTATTTATAAGGCGTGATGGTATAATTTTAAAAAGTATAGTTAAAGGAGATAAGAAGATGAAGTATGATTTTACGTCAATCATGGATCGTGTCGGTAAAGACGCGATCGCAGTAGAAGCGCTCGGTCAGATGAAGATGGCCCCGAAGCCACCGAAAGACGGCTTCGACATCATCCCGATGTGGGTAGCCGACATGAACTTCCCGACCGTTCCGACGATTCCGAAAGCCATCATCGAGCGGGCGAAGCACCCGGCATATGGTTACTTCTCCCCACGCAAAGAGTATTACGACGCCATCATCCAGTGGCAGAAGAACCGAAACGGCGTCACCGACCTGACCCCGGAGTGTATCGGTTATGAAAACGGTGTTCTCGGCGGCGTGATTTCAGCACTTAATGTCTACTGCTCCAGAGGCGATAACGTCCTGGTTCACAAGCTGACCTACATCGGCTTCACCAACAGTCTGACGAACAATGGCTATCACATCGTTCACAGTGAGCTCGTAAAGGACGAGAACGGCGTATGGCGTATGGATTTCGAGGACATGGAGAAGAAAATCGTGGAGCATAACATCCATGCAACCATTTTCTGTTCACCGCACAATCCATGCGGACGTGTATGGGAGCGCTGGGAGATCGAAAAGGCCATGGAGATCTATAAGAAGCATGATGTCATGGTTATCTCAGATGAAATCTGGTCCGATATCATCACCACCGGCCATAAGCATATCCCGACACAGAGCGTATCGGAGGATGCGAAGATGCGTACCGTTGCGCTCTATGCACCGAGTAAGACCTTTAACCTCGCCGGTCTGATCGGAAGCTACCACATCATCTATAACAAGCATATCCGTGACCGCGTAGAAAAGGAGTCCAGCTTAGGACACTATAACAGCATGAATGTCCTCTCCATGCACGCGCTGATCGGTGCTTATCAGCCGGAAGGATATGAGTGGCTTGAAGAGCTCCGCGAAGTCATCACCGGAAATATCGATTATGCCTGCAACTATATCCGGGATCACTTCGAGGGTGTTTCTGTAGCCCGTCCGGAAGGAACCTATATGCTGTTTGTTGACTGCAGCGAGTGGTGTGAGAAGCACGGAAAGACCATCGAAGATGTCGAAAAGGCTGCATGGGATGTCGGCGTCGCCTGTCAGGACGGTCGTATGTTCCACGGCCCATGCCACTTACGTATCAACCTCGCACTTCCACTCTCCAGAGTTCAGGAAGCATTTGACCGCCTCGACAAGTACGTATTCAACGCGTGATGAAGAGGCGAGCCGCTACGTGCACAGCCATTACAACTTCTGCAGGACCGTTGACATCGACGCCACCATCGCCCTCGTCACTCACCTCGTGCAGGACCTCAGCAGCGCAGACCTCCGGCACATCCTCCGCCGCGACATCCTCTCGGAGGACGACTGACCACGCCGTCTTCCCAATCAGTACAGAACTCATATAACTGAAGAGGTATGAATACAGCGCCGGGCGGTTAATATAATTCAAATTATCATAATCTAAATTATATTAACTGCCCGGCACTGCTATGTCCTCGACCAATGCCTCCGCCCTCTACATCATCGCTCCGCCGTTCCTGTGACTGGCTTTCGCAAAAAGCGCTTTCCGGTCGCTCCTGCCATTATGTTTTTCGCAGACTCGTCGTAAATCGTCCTCCTGCCATTATGTTTTTCGCAGACTTGCCTCCCGGCAACCTTATGACATTAACTCTGACGAATCCCGGCAGAGAATTCTCGAGCAGATTTCCGGTTTTTGACGCAAATATACCATTTTCTCGACCAGTGACATTATCTCGCCCCACGACATCTCGCTGAAAAAGCTTCGGCAAGGGCTCTCGGCGCACTAAACATAATGTCACGCCTTCCAGAATTGTCCCCTCTGCGAAAAAACATAATGTCATGCAGCCAGAAAATCGTCTCTTTGTAAAAACTCCCTAATGTCACGACTTCTGAAATCGAGGGGATTGCGAGAAAACTCAAAAAAGTTAATGGCATGCGCAGCGGAAATCCGGAATTTGCGAAAGGTACATAATGTCACACCGTCTGGAATTCCAGGGCTTGCGAAAAAATCTAAAAAAGTTAATGCCACGTAGAATGGAAAACCTCACTTCGTGAAAGCCTCATTTTGCCAGTACATTGTGGTGATTGACCGAACAAGCTATAATCAGATATAGTCTACCCTCGCAGTGAACCGCGTAAAAAACAACACTCACTGCAGGAACTTAACATGCATTCATCCCACAGGAGTTGTCTATGTGCTGTCGCTTTTACATCGATAAAGAAAGTCCGGAAATGCAGACAATCATCGCGCAGATGAACCGCTCCCCACTGATGCAACGCTGGCCCTCCACACAATCTGAAGCCTTTGTTCTCGACGCCCAGACATCATCTCTGCAGGCCAGCTTTCTCTCATCGCGGACTCCAGAGGCACAGCTTCACGGCTCCTTGTCTCCGACGGCACTTTCTACACCCAACGTAATCCCGCCTCTCGACATCCGCCCGACCGACCTCGCGCCGGTTATCGCGCCTGACCGCAACGGCCAGCCTGCGGTTTTTCCGATGCAGTGGGGCTACAATGCCCGCTCGCTCCTCATTAACGCACGCGTCGAAACAGCCGCCGAAAAACCGACCTTTCGCGAAGACTGGATCCGCCACCGCTGCATCATCCCCGCAAGCGGCTATTACGAATGGGAGCACCTAAGCGCCCCGGACAGCAAGCCAAAAACCGGCGACAAGTACGCCA
Source organism: Oribacterium sp. Sow4_G1_1 (assembly GCF_052116105.1). Classification (NCBI taxonomy): domain Bacteria; kingdom Bacillati; phylum Bacillota; class Clostridia; order Lachnospirales; family Lachnospiraceae; genus Oribacterium; species Oribacterium sp. Sow4_G1_1. The sequence goes on along the minus strand of NZ_JBQKLS010000013.1, from coordinate 13,231 downwards.
TCTATCCCGTGCACAGCACCATGACCTGGCTCTGCGGACTCTATCGCATCGAGGCCGGCCTTCCTCACTTCGTCGTCCTGACACGCGAACCCGCAGACAGCATACGCTTCATCCATGACCGCATGCCGCTGATTCTGTCCGAAGATCATCTTTTTTCCTGGGTTGCTCCGACCACAAACCCCGCTGACATCCTCCCGCATGCCATCACCGACATGACCTTCTTAAGAATTTCATAATGGGGTCAGACACTATATACCCGTAGAGGTATAAATACAGCACCTCCATTTTCTCAAAGATTGACACAATCAAACATCGATAATATAATCCAAATTATCATAATTCAAATTATATTAATTAAGAAAGGCGGACTATATGGACTTCATCGGGAGAGCGTCAGAGCTCGCGACGCTGAATGCGGAATATACGCGAGAGAGTGGTTTCGTCATCGTGTATGGACGGAGACGGGTCGGAAAAACGACGCTGATCAAAGAATTCATAAAAGATAAGCGTGCGTTTTATTTTCTGGCGACGACGGAAAGTGAAGCACAGAGCCGGAAGCGCTTTGCCTCCGTCCTTTCACGTGGCATGAATAATCCGATGCTCGCGAAAGTCACGTTCGATGACTGGCTGGATCTGTTTCAGCTGGTAGCAGACGATCATCCGGATGAAGAAAAGGTTCTGGTCATCGATGAGTTTCCCTATCTCGTGAAAACGAACCCGGATTTTCCGTCGATACTGCAGAATGCATGGGATGAAATACTGAAAGACCACCATGTGATGCTCATCCTCAGCGGCTCACTGATCAGCATGATGAAAAAGCATGCCTTGTCGTATGACAGCCCACTCTATGGACGAAGAACCGCGCAGATTCGCCTGATGCCGCTGCCATTTACCGACGTATACGTAACGCAAAACATGTCCTTTGAAGATACCGTCATGCAGTATGCCATCACAGGCGGCGTGCCGAAATACATGGAGCTCTTTCAGCCGGACGAGCCACTGATCGAGCAGATTCAGCGTGTGATACTGTCGAAAAACGGTTTCCTCTATGAAGAACCGGATTTCCTTCTGAACGAAGAAGTGCAGGCGCCGGTGAATTATTTTTCTGTGCTCAAAGCAATCTCAGACGGAAACCACAAGCTGAGTAAAATCGGTCTTAGCATCGGACAGGAAAGCTCTGCGATCACACCGTACCTGAAGACGCTGATGGACCTCGGATATGTCGCGAAACATGTTCCGATCACCGAGAAAAATCCGGAACGTTCCCGAAAAGGCCTCTATTATGTGAACGATAACTTCATCCGATTCTGGTTCACCTATGTATATCCTTTCAAAGGAGAGCTGGAACTGGGAAATCAGCAGATCGTGCTGGATCAGATGGAAAAAGACTTTCAGCAGAAGTTTGTGGCCTTTTCCTATGAAAGCATCTGCCGCGATATTTTCGCAGAACTGTGCCGCAGACAGCAGATCGAGTTCACACCATCCCGCATCGGTGCATACTGGTGCAACGACCATGAAGACGACACCGAAATCGATGTGGCTGCCGTAGACAACCGAAACAGACGTCTGTTCCTCGGCGAGTGTAAATACCACCAGAAGCCGGTAGATGTCGCCGTGTACGCATCCCTGCAGGAGAAAGCCAAATCTCTAGATCTGGCAAAAGCCTTTAAGGATTACGAAATCATCTATGGACTCTTCTCAAAAAGCGGATTCACAGACCGCCTGACCAGCATCGCAGAAGAGAATCCACGGTTTCTACTGATACAGGAAGATCAGCTTCTCTAGCTTCGAAGAGTTATAAATACAGCACTGGGTTGTTAATATAATTCAAATTATCATAATCCAAATTATATTAACCACCCGGCGCTGCTATGTCTTCGGCCAATGCCTCCGCCCCTTACATCATCGCTCCGCCGGTGCGCAGCAGTGCCCGAAAGTCAGCGCGCCCGCGCCTCCCGGCAGTCGATGAAGATTCACACTCAAAACTGACCCGGGTCAATTTTAAGTGTGAATCTCACCGTGAAATAACCGCACAGAAACCTGTACAACAGCCAGAAAAAAATAAGCCCCGACGCAGACGTCACTGTCCGCCCGGAGCTGCCATATTATTCCACGTCATCTTACGATAAAGATATAATTTCTACCAGTATTATCCTGAAAGTTCTGTTGATATCTATACTGTCATGCTTTTTAAAGCCTTCAACTGATCTCGTTTCGCATAAATCACATTCAAAATATAAAGCGAACCAGAAGACTCATCAGCTTTACTTCAAGCTCCTTTCCAGATCATCAAATACATCATCCATAGCTCTGCCCTGCTTTGCAATGGACTGCCTATCGCTATGCTGAAGCTTAGTGTCCAGTTCCGCATCAGACATGCTATCGATGGTTACAGGCTCGGCAGGTATCGTCAAAGAAAAAGGAACACCATGCCGATAAATAATCTGCCGATAAAGAGAATTGATTACGACCGAAACAGGAACACCTAATTTCTGTAAGATATCTTCAGCTTCAGTTTTTACATCCAACTCTACACGAGCACTTACGGTTGAATCCTTCATGCAATTCACCTCCTTTTCTTCAATTGTAATTCGATGTACTGCAAAATGCAATACAGAATACGACTGCTGTATGGAAATATCCACAGTGGATCAGTACATCCTCCCGCGATTCACTGTGGGTATTTTTATGCCAGGGCCAATACCTCCGCCCTCCACATCATCGCTACGCCGCCGACCGACCACGGGCTTAACAGTAATTCCTGCAAGCTCCGGTTTTGAGAATTCCGTAATGGGGGCAGATCTATATACTTGTGGTGAGCGAAAAATTTCATTCTAGAAGTGCAAAAAAATGCCATATCGGTGTGAGATAACTACAGCAACAGATGATAGAGAGGGAATGATCAGATTTTAGTGCAAAATAGGTTGCTCGATAATCTGAGAAAGAACATTTTCGTGATATTATAGTAGACAGTGCGACTTATGAGATGTGATGTCAAAATGGCTTGTGAGTGCCTATAGAATTAGACTTTTTGGAGCTTACTATAAATGTGGTGTAGAAATTGCAATATAGAAACAAATGAAGAAATCTGCCCGGTATGTGGAGCAAAAACCGAGGAAGATATCCCGGCTGAAATATACTGGTGCGATCATTGTGAAATACCGATCATAAAGGAAACGAGGGCAGTTGATAAAGGAATCTGCCCTCTTTGTGGTGCAAAGACAAAATACATGACCACAGATATTCGCCCGGTATTTCCGGAAGAGCGACTTTTGTTTGAGCTGATGACAAAGAAAAAGCCGGGAACCTACAAGAAGATGTCGATGTGGGCTGCTAAAAATCGTATTTATGTTAACGGCAAGGGTATCGCAATTACGAGCAAAGAATACAGAGAAGCGGATATAGAGGAACTTGTTGAAGGCCTGAAAGAAAATAAAAATGTAAATGATGATGCCTATGAATATTTTGATGTATTCATCGATCGGTTTTGCCGAGCGAATAAAGTACGGCTAGATTATCTTATCGACGAGGCGTCACATTTTGTTAGAGAGACGGCTGAAGATTTTCCACCAGAACAGTGGGTGATTTCGTTCTCGGGTGGTAAAGACAGTACGGTGACGGCTGATGTTGTCGTGAAAGCGTTGAGCGACCCAAGTATCGTGCATATCTTTGGAAATACAACACTTGAGTTCCCTACAACGATAGAGTATGCAGAGCGATTTAGAAAGAATCATCCTCACGCAATTTTTGAAATTGCAAAGAACTATGAGCAGGTTTTTATGGATGTCTGTGAAGACATCGGGCCTCCAGCGAGAATGATGCGTTGGTGTTGCTCTATGTTTAAGACGGGACCGATTACGAGAGTTTTAAATAATCTATACCGTAATGAGCAGGTTCTTACTTTCTATGGCATCCGTAAAGCGGAGTCTTTAAGCAGAAGTAAGTATGACCGAGTATCGAACAGCGAGAACGTGAAAATTCAAAAGCAAACGGTTGCAGCGCCGATTTTCTTTTGGAAAGACATAGATATCTGGCTTTATATCTTCTCGGAGAAAATCGATTTTAATGACGCTTATCGTTTCGGATATGAGCGTGTAGGTTGCTGGCTCTGCCCGAATAATAATCAGAGAGACATTTTCCTCTCAAAGATTTATATGCCGGACAGATATAAAGACTGGCATGAGTTCTTGATTCGTTTTGCCAAGAAGATAGGAAAGCCGGACCCTGAGGAATATATTGATTCCGGTGCGTGGAAGGCACGGCAGGGTGGTAATGGATTAAAGGCAGCGGGCGACGTAAAAATAAAGTTTACGAACTGTACAGCAGAAGATCATGCAAAGATTTATAGCCTTGTAAGACCATTCGACGACGAGCTTGTCGGAATGTTTGTGCCATTTGGGCGTGTTGCACCAGAACTTGGTAGAAAACTATTGCACGAGGTCATCGTTCTTGACAATCGAACGAATGTGCCGATCCTTTCGATTCAGCCGTTTAGCCAGGATGGATACGAATATGCCGTAAAGATTCGAACTATGAATGTGGCCGACCATGATGCATTACAGAGACAGTGCGCTTATCAGGTACGAAAATTTAACGCATGTCGAAAGTGCCTGAAGTGCGAATCAGTATGTAAAGCTGGAGCGATTTCTATCATGGGAGACACATACTACATTAACCCGAATAAGTGTGTGCATTGTAAGATGTGTGTTACGCCAAAATATCTTGCCGGCGGTTGTATGATGGATAAATATTTGAGAACCAAATAATTGGAGGATATATAGCATGGCAATTAAAATCCGTGCACATGAGACATTCTTTATTCGTAAGGGATGGCTTAGTAAAGGAATGAAGTACGTAAGTAAGGATGAAGAAGTTTTCATTTCAAAAACGCAAAACCCACAGGATACCCTCGGACTTGGCTCAAACATGGTGAAGTCTCTTCGATACTGGATGCAGGCAACAGGGCTTACAAAAGAACCCTCGACAGGAAAACGAGTGCAGCATCTGACAGAATTTGGTAAGAGTGTATTCGAAAATGATCGATATATAGAGGAGCTAGGCACGCTGTATCTTCTTCAGTATAAACTTGCAAGCAATCAGTCTCTTGCTACATCGTGGTACTACTTTTTTAACGAATTCTCTATGACGGAATTTAAAGAAGAAGAATTCGTTTCCGAACTGCAGGCATATATTTTGATGCAGGGAGAGCAGGTATCTACAAAGTCAATGGCAGATGATTTTAATTGTATCATCGGCACTTATGTGCCACGGTATAAAGCGAAAGCATCTGGAAAAGTCGATCCTGAAAGTAATATTGATTGTCCTTTGGGCGAACTCGGACTTATCGATATTTTGAATAAAGAAAAGCGAATCTATCGTAAGGCATCACCGATGGCTAATACTTTTGATCCATGGGTCGTTCTAGCGGTACTGATGGATCAGGCTGGAAACCGTAACGATATAGGTCTTAATGAACTATTGACTGCACCAAATAATATTGGGCGTATTTTTAATTTTGATGTAATTGGAATGCTTGATGCTCTGCATGAAGCGGAAAAAACAGCTGCGGTTAAAATTATTCGAACCGCAGGTCTTGATATCGTCAGAATTAATAAGCATTACACGTTTCAGGACTGTGTAGAAAATTATTATAAAAAGATAAAGGGGTAATTCACTCATGAGTAAAATGATAACTACGGCTCCGGGATTCCAGAGTTCAGTAAATATCGCATACGACTTAAATGATGATAGTAAGTTGAAAAGCTATATCCCTACGAAGGCAGCGCTGAAACTATTAGAGGATGTATTGCTTAGTACATATCCGGATTCTAATGCACGTGCGCGTATCCTGATCGGTGCTTATGGCAAGGGCAAATCACATATCGTACTTATGATTCTTTCCATCCTTATGAAGAAGAATCTGAGTCTATTTGAGCAGATGATGCCGAAGGTAAAGAAGGACTATCCTCAGCTTTATCAGCTAATTAAGAATTACTATGCAAGCGATAATAAATTATTGCCAGTTGTCATTACAGGTAGCAGCACTAGTCTTTCACAGGCTTTCCTCCTTGGCTTACAGAGAACACTTGAAGAGAATGAACTGATGGATATTATGCCGGAGACAAGCTTTAAGGCAGCAGTCAGTGTCATCATCCGATGGAAGAATGAGTATCCAGAAGTATTTGCAAAGATGGAAGAAATGCTTGAAGTGGATTCGGATATTTTTATTAACCGTTTGATGAAATATGATCCAGTTTCGTATGAGCAGTTCGAAAAAATATATCCACAGCTTACGGCTGGAAGTACGTTTAATCCGTTTGTTGGATTTGATGTAAATGAACTTTATGAAAATGTCGTAAAGAGCCTGAAAGTAAAGGGCTTCAGTGGTATTTACGTGATCTATGATGAGTTTAGTAAGTACCTTGAAAACAATATCGTTGAAACAACCAAGCGTGATACGAAGACGCTTCAGGACTTTGCGGAAAAATGTAATCGTAGTGGTAAGATGCAGCTTCACCTTATGTTGATTTCACATAAGGAGATTACGGCGTATATTGACCGCGTTTCTAAAGAAATGATTGATGGATGGAGAGGTGTGTCAGAACGATTCATCCATGTATATCTCAACAACAACTTTACGCAAACATATGAGATTATTGCGTCTGCGATCATCAAGAATGCTGGGTTGTGGCAGGAATTTGTTAAGATGCATCAGCATGAGTTTTCAGAGCTCTATACTCGATATGCCGGGCATCCGATCTTTTCAGATACCACGAATGAAGGTGTTGAGCAGATCATTTATGAATGCTATCCGCTTCATCCGGTATCCACATTTATACTGCCGAGACTATCAGAACGTGTCGCGCAAAATGAGCGCACCCTGTTTACGTTCATTTCATCAAAAGGAGACTCGACACTATATTCTTTTTTAAATGATGCGGAAGATATATTCGGAGTGGTTACCCCGGATATTATTTACGACTACTTTGAGCCATTGCTTCAGCAGGAGGTTTATTCTGGCAACCTCCATAAATACTATGTATTGACGACCACCATTCTAAATAAGATTGATAGGAACTCACTTGAAGGCAAGATCGTCAAGAGTATTGCACTTATTTATATTCTTGAGCAGTTTGAAAAATTAAAACCGACGAGTGATGAACTGATTGGCATATATTCAACCTCATACAGTCCGAGTGAAATCAAGGTGGCCATTGATAATTTGATTGATAAGGAATATGTCATTTATCTTAAGCGTAGCAATAGCTATCTGAAACTGAAGGAAACATCCGGTGTGGATGTAAAGGCAGAGATCAGGAAGCAGATTGAAAAACAGGGATCTAAAATTAATGTAAAGAGTATTCTGAATGAGTCAAACTTTGATAATTACATGTATCCTTCTCGCTACAATTATGAGAAGGAAATGACGCGCTTTTTCGCTTTTGAATTTATTAATGCAAAAGAGATTGCGGAAGATACGGACTGGAATATCAAAAGTGAAAATGTCTCTGCGGATGGCATCGTATATGGCATTATTTCGAATGGATCTGGAGAGATAAATGAAACAATTCGCAAGGTTAGAAAAACCAGTAAGGGATGCCAGAAGGCGGTATTTGTTATCCTCCGAAAGTATGCAGAAATAGAAGCTATTGTCCGAGAATATAGTGCCGTTGATACCCTTAAAAAGATGGCAGTGGATGATCAGATTCTATTTAATGATTACGAAGTCGTCTATGAAGATATGCGAGACGTTATTCGAAATTATATTAATAAGTACACGCATCCAGAGACTATGGAAGCTATGTACTATTACGAGGGAGAGTTTGTAAAGATTCGGCGTAAGAGCGACCTTACAGAACTTTTATCTTGTATTTGCGATAAGATGTACTGCTATACACCGGTTGTGAATAATGAGGTTATCAATAAGAATAACCCGTCCGTACAAGCTGTAAATAGTGCAAACAAAGTTGTCGCAGGACTTCTTCGGAATGAGCTTGAGCCGAGTCTTGGGCTGGTTGGTAACGGTCAGGAAATCTCGATTATGAGAAGTACGCTTATGAATACAGGAGTACTTACAGAGGAGAATGGCCAGACCAAAATCAATTTACAGCCGAGTGATGACGCTCTCAGAAATATGCTTGGAATTATCGTGAATTTCATCACGAGCGCTAAGGGAACAGAAAATGTAAAATTTGAAGATTTGTATGAGGCGCTGACAACAGATCAGTATCACATCGGCATGCGTCGTGGACTAATACCGATTTATTTGGCCGCAGTACTGCACGAATTCAAAAAAGAAGTTGTCATTTCTGACCGAGTAGGACAGATCCCGACTTCTGTCGATGCGGTTATCCAGATTAATAGTGATCCTAAACTGTTTTCTTTAGCTTATCTTGATTGGAATTCTGCAAAGGATGCCTATGTGAAATCGCTCGAAGCTATTTTTGGGGATTGCGTTATTGATGTGGAAAAAAATGTCAATGGATACGACTATATTGTTTATGCGATGAAGCGTTGGTATATGGCGCTTCCGAAATATGCGAAGGAATTCCGAAAAGATGCGGATGGGAAGCCGGTAAACGAAAAGTACCGTACTTTTATTCTTGAATTAAAGAAGAATAGTGGAAACATCGACTTCTTGTTTAAGAAGATTCCAGAGATTTTCGGATATGACACCGTTGAGAATAATGAAGAGTTGGTCAGAGATATCACTGAAATGAAAAAATTCTATGATGATGCACTTCATGTTCTCATAGCAAAAATGGCAGCCTTCGTAAAGGAAACGTTCGCAAGCAGAATAGATGTTAAAACCTATGAGAAAATGTCGTTGGGATCGGTTGTAAAAGACTGGTGTGAGCAGCTCGACTCATCCGTGTTTGAACAGCTATTCGGAAATGGTACCGAAAGGTGTCTTGATGTTTTTAGAAATGGAACAAATGATACAGTAGAGTTAGTTAGAACTCTAGGAAAGACTGCGACAGACCTTCGGCTTGAAGACTGGGATAATGATGTGATTTCACTCTTCAAGAATAATATGGTCAAGTACAAAAAAACGGCAGAAGGTTTTCATAAAACAGAAGAGGTGTCTGGGGCGGATAAGAAAGCAACTGGGGAAGCATCGACATATGAACTTGCTTTTACAGATGATAACGGCAACACGACAACAAAGCGCTTTAATAAGGTCGAGGAAAGTCGCCGCGCGAAACTTCTTTACAATAATGTGCGTTCACAGTTAGAAGCGATGGGACAGTCAATTACGGATCAAGAGAAGCGCCAGGTATTGATGGAAATCTTAAAGGAACTCTGCTAAAGGGGGACGTATGGCATATTTTGATAATGCTGCGACAACTTATCCAAAGCCACAAGAGGTCTATGATTTCATGGACAGCTTCTACCGTCACAACGGCGGTAGTGCTGGCCGCGGAAATTATAGTATGGCTGCATCTACAGGAAACTTGATTGCTGATACGCGAGAGGAAATACAGAAGCTGTTTCACTGCCCTGCAAAACAGGTAGTGTTTGAGCCGACGGCGACCATCGCACTTAATATCATCATTCAGGGTATGATTAAGAAAGGTGCAAAAAATATTTACATCACGCCGTTTGAGCATAATGCGGTGACCAGAACACTGCACAGCTTTGAGAAAGATGGTAAAATCACAGTAACTGAACTGTACGTGGACAAAGATCTATCTTATGACATTGAGCGCATAAGATATCAGTTTGATAAGCTGAAGCCAGATTTCGTCATTGCAACCCATGCAAGCAATGTGATCGGATTAGTTGCACCGGTTGAAGCTATTTTTGAGCTTGCAAAAAAATATGAAGCCATCACTCTCGTAGATATGTCTCAGAGTGCAGGTTTAGTAGATTGCAATGTGGGTTTACAAACATTTGACTTTGCTGTATTTGCCGGACATAAGACACTATATGGACCAACGGGCTTGTCTGGATTTGTAATGAATCCATCGATTGAGCTTCCTGCGGTGTTTTTTGGTGGAACTGGATATGAATCAGCTAATCAAGATATGCCAGAATCCATCCCGCAGAGATTTGAATTCGGAACGCTCAATACCTCCGGTGTTGCGGGACTTAATGCTGCGCTCAAATGGATAGAGAAAACAGGCATAGAAAATATATGGAACAGAGAAATGGAGCACAGGTCAAAATTAATTGAAGTGCTTTCTCAGTATCCGTTCATCAGAATAATCGGTAACGAAACGGGTAGAAAATATGTTGGAATCGTTTCGGCTGTTATCGATGGCATCAGTAGCGATGTGGCTGGCGGAATATTTAATGAGCAGGGTATTTCAGTGCGAACCGGACTCCAATGTGCACCATATACACACAAGTATCTTCATACGTATCCCGCTGGAACAATTCGTTTTAGCGTAAGCTACTTTACAACGGATGAAGATTTTGAAGAGTTACAGCAGGCATTAGACTATATAGAGGATAATCTATAAGATTATGAGCTTCTTAGAATTAAATATTAAAGATGAATATAGATCGTTAGAAGACGATATAGTAAAAGATTTTTATACGCCGGTATTAAAACAGTCGAAAAAGTATCAGAGAGCGGTTGGCTTTTTTTCATCATCGGCATTAATAGATATTTCTAGGGGGATAGCTGCGCTTGTAAAGAATGGAGGAACGATAGAACTCATAGCATCACCAAAGATTTCTGAAGAAGATGTTGTTGCTATTGAGAAGGGGCTTAAACTTAAAGATGATGTTATTCGCGATAGTCTGATATCACAAATAACAGAACCCAAAAATCAATATGAAAAAGATCGAATTAATTTTCTGATAAATCTAATTGCTGCAGGAATTTTATTGATAAAAATCGCGATTCTAGATGATGACAGTCGCATGGGAATGTATCATGAAAAAATGGGACTGATGTATGATAGCGATGATAATATTATTGCCTTTTCGGGCTCCATGAATGAAAGCGATACTGCGTTTCTCCATAACTATGAATCAATTGATGTGTTCAGATCATGGACGAATGAGGCGAATAGGGTCAATAATAAAAAATTAGCTTTTGAAGCCATATGGGATAACTATGAGCCGCGTATGCAAACAATGGAATTTCCGGAAGCTGCAAAGAGAAAATTATTCAAATATAGGGAAAATGATCGAATAGATTTAGGGATAGATAATCCCGTTGAGTATCAGATGAATAGTAAAACGATATACGTCTCAGAACCTATAAAAAGTGTTCCACGAATACCAAAATTCATAAAATGGTATGATTATCAAAACCAAGCCACTGCAAAATGGCAGGAAAATGGCTATGTTGGTATTTTTGATATGGCGACAGGAACAGGTAAGACATATACGGGATTAAAGGCAATTGTAGAGTTATATGAACACAGGAAAGCGCCCCTTGCAATTTTTATAGTGTGTCCATACCAGCATTTAGTTACACAATGGGTTGAAGATATAAGACAGTTTGGAATGAATCCTATCATATGCTTTTCCACATCCAGTCAACCTCGCTGGAGAGAGCGTTTAAAAGATGCATGCTTATCGTTAGAGATAGGGTTGACGGATCATTTCTGTGCGATATTTACAAATGCAACGTTTTGTACAGATTCTATTGCGAGTATCATAAATCGCGTTAAAGGCCAAGCTGTTTTGGTCGTAGATGAGGCACATAATTTTGGTGCAGAGAATTCAAGTAAATATCTTGATTCAAAGATTCCGTATCGGTTAGCCCTTTCGGCCACGCTAGAACGCCACGGCGATGATATAGGGACAAAAAGGTTATTTGACTACTTTGGTGATAAGTGCATTGAATACACGTTGAAAGAGGCAATCAATAACGACAAATTAGTGAGATACTATTATCATCCTGTTTTAGTGAGTTTTCAACCGGATGAACTGATAGATTATATTGACATATCTAAAAAAATAGCATCGGCAATTATGGCTGGAAAAAAGGACGAACCTAGTGAATATGCTAAGAAGCTAATGATAAAAAGAGCTAGGATGGTTGCATCAGCGAGAGAAAAAGTTGAGCGCTTGGTTGAAGTTATGGAGCCATTCAAAAAAGATAGTCACATGCTTGTATATTGCGGCGCAACTACGGTTAGAGATGTCGATTTTTCTGAAGATAGGGCACCGGAGGAAGAAAAGAAGCAAGTTGATGTTGTCACAAATCTATTGGGAAATAGTCTTCAAATGAAAGTGGCGAAATTCACATCAGAAGAAGATGAAGTAACGAGAGAAGTACTGAAGAAAGAATTTGATGAAGGAACGTCGCTACAGGCCCTTATCGCAATTCGGTGCTTAGATGAAGGAGTAAATATCCCGAGTATTAGGAAAGCGTTTATTTTAGCTAGTAGTACAAATCCAAAGGAATATATCCAAAGACGTGGGCGTGTTCTTCGTAAATATAAAGGGAAGACATATGCAGATATATATGATTTTGTTGTTTCTCCATTGCCACTTGAGCTTGTAAATCACTATGATGAAGATACTGTACGACTTTCAAAATCATTGGTTAAAAGAGAGATTATAAGAATGAAAGATTTTGCAGATATTGCAGAAAATTCAAGCGTGGCAGATGAACTAATTTATGATCTAATTGAGCAATACGATATTGATTTAGAGGAGGCGTCAAATGAACCAGAGTATTGATATTGATGAAGAAAAACTTGACAGGATGAAATATAAAATTCTTCAAGCAGAGAATGATAATAATAAAACAAAAGATCTTACGCCGGGGCAAATGGTTGCGAAAATTAAACAAATAATTATACATGAAGCAAGTCGAAAAATGTAAGAACTTTTTGGAGGGGTAGGGGTATGTTGATTAAGTCACTTTATTATAAAAACTTTCGACAGTTTAAGGGTGAAAAGACAATAGAGTTTTCATGCGATCCGAAAAAGAACGTGACAATCATTTTGGGAAATAATACATTTGGAAAAACAACACTTCTTCAGATGTTTAATTGGTGCTTTTATAATAGAGCGATTTTTAATGACAATCCTAACTTTTTATTAAATCTAGAATTAAAATCCCAAATGTATAACGGTGATTCAAATGAAGTTATGGTGGAAATTCTTCTTATACATGAAGGAAGAGAATATACGATTAATAGAAGGCAGGTGTTGCTGATTTCATGAGCTGTCACGGAGCTGCTCTCATGAGCTGTCGCTGAACTGCTCAACTTTGCGTCATGAATGTCGTATGGGTTATCGCCGCCGGAGATCACCTTCG
>NZ_JBQKLS010000012.1:0-105822 GCF_052116105.1 Oribacterium sp. Sow4_G1_1 | reverse complement strand
TTTTCCATCGTTTCCGCTCTTTTTCGGCACAAAAAAACTCCACCCCGTGGAATTTACTCCTACAAGGTGGAATTTAGTCTTACAAACTGGAATTAGCTTTTACAACTGACCTAAGTTTACTTTTTTGTTACTGTTCACTCGTAGTTCCAAACGTTGGTGAGATCGCCGAAATTTAAATTTTTTATTTTAACTGGTTTTTCTTATCCGGAAGGTTGTTTGTGGACAGCCTATCCGGATTTTCTTATCCCGTTTTCCGGATAGAATCGATATCCACATTTACCGGTCTCCTTCATGCCTACACGCCCCAAAATGTGGATATCAGTTCGGTCTAGTGGCTAAAAAGCGCCTTCTGCAGGCACCTGTACACATGGCATTTTGACTAATACTGAAACTCCTGCGATTCGCGTAAATACGTGCTTTTTTCTATACTTTTCGCATTGGGAGGTGACGAACTATGGGCATTGAAAAGATTATGCATATGCAGGAAGAACTGATCAAGACATATAAGAAGCAGATTTCTGGCCTCGAAAAAGAGAACGCAAGTCTACGCAAGATGCTGGATATGCAGAATGAAATCATAGAAACACAAAAGCAGGAACTTGAAGTTTTCGAACGGTTTTGGGATAAGGTACAGAAAGCTCATGAAAAAGCGGGATCTGATCGGAACGCTGCAGATGCAGCTGAAAGCGGCACAACATAAGATTGATGGTTACGAGTCTGGAAAAAGATACCAGAGGATCGAAGAAAGTCATCGTAAATCCAGAAGACACTATCAGCGGATCATCGAGCAGAAGAATGCCCGTATCCGCGAGCTTGAGCATACACTTGAAAAAGTCTGGAAATGGGTAGAGGAAATCTGCGAGGATCAGGAAAAAGAGCATCAGAAGGTTGTCAAAGAACTTAGGCGACAGCTTTCCGAGGCAATCGAACGATATCAGGCTGAAGCCAGAAAGTGTGACGAGGAGCATGCAATCAATGCTGCTCTTCGTCAGAAAAAATATGCACTCGAAACCGAACTGGAGGATGAGCGGGAAAAGAATAGAAAGCTGATCGCCCAGATCCGACGTGATTACGAGAATTCCTCGAAGCCATCCTCCCTGTCCCCTAATCATAAGAAGATCACCAATAACCGTGAGAGAACTGGGAAAAGACCGGGCGGCCAGCCTGGTCACCAGGGTCATAGACGTGCAAAGCAGGACGCAACCGAGGTGAAATACCTTGAAGCCGCTCCGGAAATCGTGAATGATCCGGATTTCAAGAAAACCGATAAGGTGATCAGTAAGCAGCTTGTCAACGTAAAGCTTGTCCTTGAAGTGACCGAATTCGGGCACACATCTACAGAAACTCAAAAACCGGCGAAACCTATCACGCTCCGTTTCCTAAAGGGGTGGTCGATGATGTCAACTACGGAGGAAGTGTCAAAGCTTTCCTGTATCTTCTGAATAATGACTGCGACACTTCTATCGATAAAAGCCGGAAATTCCTGTCCGAACTCACCAATGGAAAACTGAACATCTCCAAAGGCATGATCAGCCGGCTCGGCCATGAGTTTGCCATAAAAACCGAGGATGAACGTAAGAAGACCTTTAAAGATATACTCCTTACGCCTGTCATGCATACCGACTGCACCAATGCCCGCTACAACGGAAAGAGTGCCTATGTATTCATCTGTGCGGATCCGCAAGGGAACGCGCTCTACTTTGCGCGGGAGCACAAAGGACTTGAAGGCGTAAAAGGAACCGTGACAGAGGATTACCAGGGAACACTGGTACATGATCACGAGCTTACGTTTTTTAATTTCGGATCCGAACATCAGGAATGTCTCGCACACGTCCTCCGCTATCTGAAAGACAGCATGGAGAATGAACCTGACCGAACCTGGAACCAGGAAATGCATGCACTCGTGACAGAAATGATCCATTATCGGAATGAAACTGCCATCCATGCTGAACCCGATCTTAGCCAGATCTCTGCATTTGAAGCAAGGTATGACGAGATCCTGAAAAGGGCAACAGACGAATACGAATACGTGCTGCCCAGCAAATACTACCGAGATGGATACAACCTCTATCGCAGGATGGAGAAGTTCAAGGAAGCTCATCTCCGGTTCCTCTATGATTACACGATACCAACGACAAACAATGCTGCCGAGCGGTATCTGAGAAACTACAAAAGAAAGCAAAAGCAGGCTATATCGTTCAGAAGTTTCACATCTATCGAAGACCTCTGTAACGGAAAAAGCGTGCTTATTAAGATACGAAATAATGATGGAGCCAATGTGTTCCAGGAAGTCGCACAAAGATTTGACTCATAATAGCCAGAAAGGCCGGTCCGCATCAACTGAGATCAGTTTAGCGGTCCGGCCTTAACTATGCAAGGTTACGAGTGAACAGTAACTTTGTTGATGCTACCCGTAAGCACCAGCAGCTTCTTCACTGGTTCCTGTCCTTTTGTTATCGGAGTATTAACGCCATTTTTAGTGCCAAAATTAACGTCATTTTCGACGCCAATGGCGTTAATTTGTAAATCATCCCCAACTTGGGGACGATTTGCATCTGTAATCAATCGTCCTCAACCTGAGGACAAAATACTGCATCCTTATCCAGTTCATATGTAATGATGAATTCCACCTTTATCTAAAATCTGATGGCTTAAGTTCAGTGTATCGTGAAATCCAAGATTATCTAAATCATTTGTGGCATGGTTCAGTGCATCGGCAAACTTATCTACCATGTCATCGAATCGGCGAAGTGCCATTTTTACGCCGAGACCACATAACTTTGCTTCATTTGCAAAATGATCTCGAGATATTTGGCGGATGTCATAAATCCCATCGATACTAAAGGCCATATTTTCGGTGCTGCGTTCATAAACTACGGTACTTACGATATCATAAGCCGGTGCGATATGAATGGATCGTAAATCTTCGCTATATAGTAGTGAAACATTTTTTATATGATTATCGGTGTTGCCGATAAGATAGTTGAAAACACAAAGATCCCATAATTTCAGCTGGTCATGTAGTGGGTCCGAACAGTTTTTTCGGATCGTATCAAACATTCTTTTGAGATAATGCTGCCCATTTTTTTCATATTTATTTATGGCGGCAATCCCTAATGCCTGTGAAAAATCTTCTTGATGTAAGCGGTACGGAACCGGCATATGATTCAGCATTCTTTTTGAATCCTGCATTTTTCGATCGTAACGCTCAGTTGCAAAAAGAATATCTGCGTCATCACTACCGTTCAATTGTAAAATAAAGCTGTTTGGGACATCAATCCCGACATTCTTTGCGGTCAGCAAACATAATTGCTCATTTGCGACAATTCTCTTTAATCGAACATGGCTCTGCTTTATGATATGTGTGCTTGGTGCATCTCCGATAGGTAAATACCACTGATGTTTCTCATAATCATAATATAAACCGACTTTTCCAGATGCACCAGTGAGCGAAAGATGGGATTTACTTACAAATTCTGCGGATTCGCTTGCGCCTTCCGCCGCAAGTGCAGTTATTTCGTGATCTTCTAAAGGTCTATAAGCTGCTTTGATTTCGCCATTTATCGGATCAACTATTTTAATAGCCCCCAGGCACTCGCTGCCGAGAACGGAAAGAAGTGTCAAGTAATCTGATTCATCAGCGCAAAGTCTCTCTGCGACACATCTGCGTGTAAAACCTTCTGGCAGTAATCCCTCGAAGAAACATTTCGTCTCTTCGGGACTGAAACGCTTTTTCTCGATCGGTAGACTGATCGATATGGGGCGACAGTCAGGTGTCGATAAATAGATATCGTCATACGAAAAAAAAGAATTAGAAGAATCTGTACCGGTAATGTGCCCGACACAGGTGCTGATTCCGCATATTTCCATCATAACAGTAAGATTAAACATGGCTATCCTCGTTTCTCGGCAATGATGTCCATGCCTAAAATGTTTGCAAGGTGTATTGCTTTTTCAAGCTCTGCCGTAGGTTTGCCACGCTCCAGATCAGAAATATAGCTTATACTGAAGCCGGTTAACTCAGCAAGAGTACTCTGCGTATAGTGAAGTTCTTTTCGACGATTACGAATCGCAAGTCCGAAATCGCTTGAATCATAAAGCTTCATAAGGTTGCCTCGATTCTGCCGTACGGCTTATTTTAAAGTTGAGTTTGGTTATTTGGTTCGTACGGCTAAATTATACTTGCATTTATAAATAATGAGCCGTACGGCTAATTTATCACAAATGAATTATATAATTAGCCGTACGGCGTAGTCAAGCGATATACATCATCATTATTCGCACCATTCCGTCAGCAGGTTGCCGTCCCCTTCGGTCCTCTGCCGGATCAGTACACGAGTGAACTATAACCAGTAAACTTGACCGTCAGATCATCGCCTAGAACTGTGTATTCCGGTGCAGAGGAACCCAGCTCTCTGCCATGTTCAAAGACTCCTCTTATATATGGTTTCGTCACTTTATCTTCGCCAGCACGTCTTGGAACTTCGCATAGTTCACCTTCACTCCGTCATTAAAAAATCTCGCCCCACAAAATTTGCACTTTCGCCCCAATTTTTCATGCTGTAAACGTTCATCCAGTGTGAATACACCGTTATGTAACATCGATGGATGAACATACAGAAAGAGCCCGGAAACAACGTATTTACGTCATTTCCGGGCTCTCTTCCAAGTGATTTCTCACCCTATAAAGAAAGCTGGCAACCGGAATCGGACCGGTGACCTCCGCACTACCAATGCGACGCACTACCGACTGTGCTATGCCAGCATTCCGTTCCCTCTCGAGAACTTCTATACTTTATCATGGAGACCCTGCTCTGTCAACCACGAATTTACTTTTTTTGTAAAAAGTTTATGTGGACATTATTTTGCACATAACGGCACGGCGCAGATATACGGATACGGTGCTTATCTGCGTTGTGCAGGGCGTTTCCTGCGTGCTCTTAGCCGAAGCCGATATGAGGGCCAGTTAAGCTGTGAATTATTCCGAGAAAAACTTCGCCTTGATCTTCTCCGTCGGCATCCTCTCGCCGGTCCAGAGCTCGAAGGCAGCTGCGCCCTGGTACAGCAGCATGTTGATGCCGTTGAAGGACTTGAGGCCGCAGGCCTCAGCCATCTCGAGGAGCTTCGTCTTCCGCGGATTATAGATGACGTCGGCGACGACCAGCGGAGCCGCTGCCCGCTGCGTAAGCCAGGACGGATCCTGGATGATGCAGGCATCGGTATGCGGTGCCATGCCGACATTCGTCGCGTTGATGAGGAGACAGGACTCCGCGATCTGCTGCTGCATCACAGCATCCTCATAGTCATAGACCGTGACATGGCAGTGGGTACGTTCGTTCAGCTCGGCGACGACACGAGCGGTCCGATCGTGGAAGCGGCTGGTGGCGCGCTCGAAGACCGCTACCTCGCGGGCACCATCGAGCGCGAGCTGCACGAGGATGGCGATCCCGGCCCCACCGGTACCGAGCAGCGTCACCTTCTGTCCGCGGAAATCGACGCCTTCCTGACGTGCCGACTCCGTGAAGCCGATACCGTCCGTGGTATGTCCCGTCGCCGTGCCATCGTCCTCGAGGACAACGGTATTGACTGAACCGGCGATCTCTGCTGCCGGACTCAGCCGGTCACAGAGCGCGACGGCCTCCGTCTTCAGCGGCATCGTGAGGTTGAAGCCGCGCACGCCCATCCTCCGGAAGCTGTCCATCACGCCGGCGAGCTCCCCCTCTTTCACATCGAAGGCGAGGTAACGGTAGTCGAGCCCGAGCTCCGCGAAGGCCTCGTTGTGCATCGCCGGGGACATGCTGTGCGCCACCGGGCTGCCGAGCAGACAGATCATTTTCGTGCGTCCTGAAATTTCCATATTTCCTCCATCATCCAGAACAGGGAACCCGGCGTCCCGCCTGCGATTCCCTGCCATTTTCTTCCTATACGATTATATGTGGCCAATGTTTACATCAGCCCACATGCCGTCAGTTCAGTCGCTGCCGTACGATTTCGTACGCGAGCACGCCGCACGCGACGGATGCGTTCAGAGAGTCGATGTCGCCCTTCATCGGGATGGAGGCGACCATATCGCACTTCTCCTTCACGAGGCGGGAAACGCCCTCGCCCTCGTTCCCGATGACGAGTCCGATCGCACCCTTCAGATTCAGCTTATACATGAGCTCGCCGTCCATATCCGCACAGACGAACCATATGCCCTCCTTCTTCAGCTCCTCGATGGTCTGGCCGATGTTGGTGACCTTCGCCACACGGGTATGCTCCAGCGCGCCGGCCGAGCTCTTCGCCACGGTCGAGGTCAGCCCAACGGCACGCCGCTCGCGGATGATGACACCATGGGCGCCGGCGAGATTCGCCGTACGGATCATCGCGCCGAGGTTATGCGGATCCTCGATGCCGTCGAGGATGAAGAGGAACGGATCCTCGTTCTTCTCACGGGCAGCGTCGAGCATCTCCTGCACGCTGCTGTAGTGGAATGCCGCAAGGTAGGCCGCTACACCCTGGTGGCTCGCCCCCTGTC
This sequence comes from Oribacterium sp. Sow4_G1_1, assembly GCF_052116105.1. NCBI lineage: Bacteria > Bacillati > Bacillota > Clostridia > Lachnospirales > Lachnospiraceae > Oribacterium > Oribacterium sp. Sow4_G1_1. The sequence goes on along the minus strand of NZ_JBQKLS010000012.1, from coordinate 99,305 downwards.
CGGCGATCTCATCGAGGCGCTCCTTCTTCACGAATTCCGGCTTCACACCGGCCTTCTTCGCCTCACGTAAAATCGTGGAAATCGGGCCGTCGTGGAGCCCGTCCTGTACGAACAGACGATCGATCGCCTTGCCCGCACGAAATGCTTCGATGACCGGATTTCGTCCGATCAGTGTAAATTCTTCGTCTCTCATGCTTAGATCCTTCTCCTATGCTCACATCCATGGCCGACTCCGAGAGCCGGTACACATCGGAGACGGTCTCCGATACAGGATGTGATGTTTGAACCGAAAAAACGCAGTTTTTCAACTGGCTTATTCTTTTTCTGCTTCTGCCGCCGGCTCGTGCCGGATCTCGCCGTAGCGGTCCTCCAGCGCCTGCAGGTGGGTGATGCCTCTCGCCTCCAGATCGATCATGCGCTCGTACTGCTCCGTCAGATACAGGTATCCGATCAGCGCCTCGAAGCCTGTCGCGCGGCGGTACTCCTGGATGGAGCTGTTCTTGCTGTGCGTTGCAGACTTCTGATTGCGGCCACGACGGTAGACGGACATCTCCTCGTCCGTCAGCACGCCCTGTCCGATGAGAAAGCCCATGATCTCCGACTGCGCATGTGCACAGACGAAGGTCGTCTTTTTCTGGTTGACAGCATTGACCACACCCGGGAAGTTCGACACCACATACTCCCGCACGGCGAGGTCATAGAGACAGTCGCCGATGTACGCGAGAATAAGCGGTGAAGTCGTCTGGACATCCACCGCTTTCAGATTCAGCTTTTCCTTATAGAGCTTGAAAATCTCGTAATCCATCAGGCACGACTCCACTTCACGCCTTCTCTGGTATCCTTGAGAACGATACCCATGGCGAGCAGCTGGTCACGGATTTCATCCGCCCGGGCGAAGTCCTTCGCCTTACGTGCTGCCTGACGCTCCTCGATCAGCTTCTCGACCTCACTGTCGAGATCATCCTTCTTGAGCTCCGTACGAATGCCCAGGACACCCATGAGAAGCTCGAGTTTCGCAAGCACATAGTCCACGTATGCCTTCGTGCTCTCCTCGGTCGCCGTGATGTTCGCCACACGAACGAGCTCGAAGATCGCCGTGATCGCATCTGCGGTGTTCAGATCGTCGTCCATCTTGCTGTTGAAGGTTTCCTGCAGCTGATCGACCGCCTTCTGATCCTCCAGCTCCTTCTCCGTCATCGCATCGCCCTGTGCCTTCGCACTCAGCTCACGCAGACGATCCAGCGCCGTGTAGATACGGTCGAGGGAGGTCTTCGCAGCATCCATGAGCTCCTTACTGAAGTTCAGCGGATTACGGTAGTGGGCGCTCAGCATGTAGAAGCGGAGCACCATCGGATCATACTGCGCGGTGATGTCACGGACGGTAAAGAAGTTACCGAGGGACTTACTCATCTTCTGGTTGTTGATATTGATGAATCCGTTGTGCATCCAGTAGTTCGAGAAGGTCTCGTGGTGTGCACTCTCATACTGTGCGATCTCGTTCTCGTGGTGCGGGAAGATGAGGTCCTCACCACCGGCATGGATGTCGAGACGTCCGCCGCAGTACTTCGGAGCCATGACGCAGCACTCGGTGTGCCAGCCCGGACGACCCTCGCACCATGGAGACTCCCAGTACGGCTCGCCGTCCTTCTTCGGCTTCCAGAGTACGAAATCGGTCGAGGTACGCTTGCCCTCCTCACCGGACACCTTCAGATCACGGAAACCGGACTGCAGCTCATCGATGTTCTTGTGACTCAGCTTTCCGTAGCCGCGGAAGGAGGTCGTATCGAAATAAACGGTACCATCGGCAGCGACATAAGCATTACCGCCCTCGATCAGGGTCTTGATCAGATCGATCATGCCCTGGATCTCCTCGGTCGCCTTCGGGTGTGCGCTCGCCGGCTCGATGTTCATCGCATCCATGTCCTTCTCGACCTCGGCGATGTACTTCTTCGTGATCTCGCCGCAGCTCACGCCCTCTTCGATGGACTCCTTGATGATCTTGTCGTCGACATCGGTATAGTTCGACACATAGGTCACCTTATAGCCCTGATACTCCATATAGCGACGGAAGGTATCAAACACGATCATCGGACGCGCGTTACCGATATGGATGAAGTTGTAGACCGTCGGTCCACAGACATACATACGGATCTTGCCCTCCTCGATCGGCTTAAACTCTTCCTTCATGCGGGACATCGTATTAAAAATCTTCATAGTATCTCCTCTGCCCATGATTTCTGCCCGCCCGGTAAAATTTCTATGACGGCACATCCTGCGTTCGCCAATGCTTCTGGCGCTACATCATCGCTTCTCATAGGGTCATATAAAACTATTTTAAGGCTTAAAGACGCGCGCGTCAATGACAATGAGGCCCTGCCGGACGGCCCTCTCATGGAGTAACAAAGAAGCCTTGCCATAGGCAAGGCTCTGAATACGTTCGCCACTAGGGCATCCATGCGCCGCTCCGTCCTTTGGACGGCCCTCTCATGGATTAGCAAAGAAGCCTTGCCATAGGCAAGGCTCTGAATACGTTCGCCACTAGGGCATCCATGCGCCGCTCCGTCCTTTGGACGGCCCTCTCATGGATTAGCGCTGATACTGGTTGAAGAACTGCTGGAACTGCTGCCACAGCTGCTCCTGGTCGCTGCTGCCGGAGCCGTTCGAGCCCTGGCTGCCGTCCGAGCCGTTGCCGTTTGAGCCATTACCGTTCGAACTGCTGCCGCCGTTCTGAGAGAACGGGTCGTTTGCGGAGCCCTGGTTCTGCTGACTCTGTGTGCCGGACTTCTTGTTGGTGTTCGAGGTCTCGGAGGAGCCCAGGGTGACGTCGACGGTTACCTCGTCATACTGGCTGCCGTTCGGACGCTTGACGGTGACCTTGACAGTCTCGCCGGCCTTATACTTCGAAAGAAGGTTCGAGAGATCGTCGAAGGTGTTGACGCCCTGACCATCCAGTGCGGTGATGATATCCTTCTCCTGGAGGCCGCTGTTCTCAGCATTGGAGCCCTCAGTGAACTTATAGATGAAGACGCCCTGCGGCATGTCGAAGGTCTGTGCGGTCTGCGCATCGATGTTCTTGACCTGGATGCCGAGGTAACCACGCTCATCCTCCGGAACGGCCTGACGTGTAGTCAGTGTGGACAGTGAGTCGATGACCTTCTTCGCCTTCGCGGATGGGATGGAGTAGCCCATACCCTCGACATCGGTATCACTGTACTTCGCGACGTTGATGCCGATCAGCTCGCCCTGCATGTTGAGGAGTGCGCCGCCGGAGTTGCCCGGGTTGATGGCGGCATCCGTCTGGAGAAGTCCAGACTCGCTGCTCTCACTGGTCTGTACATCTCTGTCCTTCGCGGAGATGATACCGGTGGTGACGGACTGACCGTAGCCCAGTGCGTTACCGATCGCCACGACCTGATCGCCGACCTGTATGTCATCGCTGTTGCCAATGCTGATGACCTTCAGCGCATCCATCGTCGCCTGAGGAATATCGGAAAGCTTTACAGCGACCACGGCGAGATCCGCGGAGGCATCGGTACCCTTGATTTCAGCATCGACACTCTCGTTATCACAGAAGGTGACGGAGAGGGAGCTCGAATCAGCGACCACATGGTTGTTGGTGACGATCAGAAGCTCGGTATCATTCTTTCCGACGATGACGCCGGAACCACTCGCCGGTACCTCGGTCTCATAATTCTGGTAGTTCCCGAACAGGGAGAAGCCGTTCGCCTGATACTTCATCATATTGGTGATGGCGACAACCGACGGCATCGCGTTCTTCGCGACCTCACTGACGGAGCCATAGCCAAGCGTGGATGCCGGAGCGGTACCACTGCCCGCTGCGCCTGCCGCCTGTGTTTCCGCGGCAGCCTGGGTCGCGGCGGCGGTGGTCTCCGGTGTGACGGCCTGGGCGCCACTGTCACTCTGGTAAGCGATGCCGGCCTTCTGGGCGGCGACATTGACCCCGACCATGGATGCACCGGCGACGGCACCGAACAATACAGCACCTAAAACTATTCCTGCTACTTTTTTCATCATGAACCTCCTGAGAAAGTGTAGTTCCTGATCGATCGTATATGTTCATTCATCGTGATCTGGTAAAGCCGGACTGCGATCGCAACAGACCTTCTGCGTTCTGCTGCCGACCGCCGCTTCGACGATCACGGATGATGCTCATGCACATCAGCTATCTTTCTGTTTACATCGAGTATGATACGTGATTTCTGTGTTGAATTTGTGTCTTAGATTTGGAGAATTTGTGAAAAACGCGCTCGTGTACAGTCGATATAGAAGGTATTCTGAAGCGAAGATTTTCACAGGTGAAGCATAGAATTTCGAAGGGATTCGAAGGGGCAGTTTATAGTCTTTTTAGAGATGAAGCGACTGAAAAATGCTATAATTTTTTCATATAAAGCTTCGGAGGAAGTATGTATTATTTCATCATCAATCCGGAGGCCTCAGGTGGCCGCGGACGAAAAATCTGGGATAAGGTACTCAAATATTTAAAACGGACACATAATACGGAGAACTACGAGGTATATCTTACGGAGAAGGCCGGCGATGCGCGCCGCTACGCACAGCAGCTGTCCGAGCGCTGTCCGGAGAAGCGGACGATCACCGTCATCGGTGGCGAGGGTACGCTGAACGAGGTCGTGGACGGACTGCACATGGACGGTGACCGTGTGTCCGTCGCCTATATTCCGACGAAAACGGATAACGACATCGCGCGCTGCTATCGGAAGCGCTATACACTGCGCGCGCAGCTGAAGCGTCTCCGGAATCCGTCGGATGAGCTGCTGCTCGATTATGGTGTGCTGAACTGTGCGACCATGAATCGCCGCTTCGCGGTGAGCTCCGGGATCGGCTTCGATGCGGCGCTCTTTCCAGCGCTGTATGCCGAGGGGTATGACGGTGCGGGCGACACGAAAAAGCCGTTCTTCCAGCGACGGCGGGCGAGCTATTTCCATATCTTCGTGCGGGAGCTGATCCATGCGCGTCCGAGTCATGGCTATGTGATCCTCGATGGCGATAAGCGCCACGAGTTCAACAACATCCTGTTCATCTCGGCGCATGTACATCCCTTCGATGGTGGCTATATGGTCTGCCCGAAGGCCGACGGAGCGGATGGTTACCTCGATATCTGTATCGTGAGCACGAAGTATAAGTGGCGGCTCCTCCTGATCATGCTGGCGAGCATCTTCGGAAAGCATGTCACCCATACCGGTGTGCATCTCTACCGCTGCCGTGAGGCCGTGATCCATACGGATCGGGCACTTCCGGTGCATGTGGATGGCGAGTCGATCGGTGAGCAGACGGACTATACGCTGACCTGCATTCCGAAGAAGCTGCGGCTGCGGCTCTGAGCGGATATACACTTTCGTCAAAAGACCCGGAGGGCCAGCCCTCCGGGTCTTTTGACGGAAACTTAAATCAGCAGTGCGACGGCCTGTGCGCTGATGCCTTCGCCACGACCGGTGAAGCCGAGATGCTCCTCCGTGGTGGCCTTGATGGACACCTGGTCGACGGAAAGGTTCAGGGCCTTCGCGACATTCGTACGCATCTCCGGGAGATAGCTCATCAGCTTCGGACGCTGCGCGATGATAGTAGAGTCGATGTTCTCGATGCTGTAGCCATGAGCGGCGAGGATGAGGCCGACCTCATGAAGCAGCTGTACGGAATCAGCGCCCTTATAGCGCGGATCCGTATCCGGGAAGTGCTGCCCGATATCACCGAGGGCGGCTGCACCGAGCAGTGCATCCATGATGGCATGCACGATAACATCCGCATCACTGTGACCGTCGAGACCACGCTCATACGGGATGGTCACGCCGCCGAGGATCAGTGCACGTCCCTCGACCAGTTTATGTACATCATATCCTGTTCCGATTCTCATAAAAACCTCCATTACATAAAATTCTGTGGATCCACATAGCTTCCGTTTTCACGGATGCCGAAGTGGAGATGTGGTCCGGTTGAGTAGCCGGTGGAGCCGACGGAGCCGATGCTCTCGCCCTGCTTGACTTCCTGCCCCTCGGAGACACCGAGGTTTGCCATGTGCATGTAGACGGTATACACACCGCTGCCATGGTTGATCATCACGTAGTTTCCGGCCGAGGCAGAGTAGGTTGCGATCACGACCTCACCGCCGGCGGCCGCCACGACCTTCGAGCCACTGGATGCCGCGATGTCGATGCCCTTATGATAGGTGCTGGCACCCTCGGTCGGCGCTTCACGGGAGCCGAAGGTACTGCTGATGCGGCCTCCCGACGGAACCGGCCAGGTGAATCCGCCACTCATCGTTCGCGTCGTGTAGTCCGACTTCACCTTCTCGACCGAATCCGGATCCTTACCGGCAGCGACGGCCGCCTTCCGGGCCGCCTCTTCCTTCGCCTTCGCCTCGGCTTCGGCCTTCTTCCGTGCCTCCTCTTCCTGCCGTTTGATTTCCTTCTCCATCGCGGCGATCGTGCTCTCCTGCTCCTCGATGTCCGCGTAGAGTGCATTGATCTCACCCTGCTGCTGGTTCGCCGTCGACTGCGCCGAGCGGATCTTCTGATTATAGGCGGCGAGCTCCTGGTTCTTCTGTGCGAGCAGGGTCGCCACGCTCTGCTGCTTCGCGCTCGCGGATGCCTGCATCGTCACCAGCTGCGCCTGCTCCGCCTCGAGCTGCAGATTCGTGTTCGTGATAAACTGCTTCGTCGCCGCAAACTCGTCCAGCTTCTGCCGGTCATACTCCGTGATCTTCGCGATGTACTCCGCCTTGTTGAGGAGATCTGCCCAGCTTTCGGCATTCAGGATCATGTCGATGAAGCTCGTATCACCCTTCTCGTACATGAAGCGGATGCGCAGCTTCATGCTGGCATACTGGTCCGACTCGGTCTGCGCCGCCTCGGCGAGCTGCCCCTGCGTGAACTGGATGTCCAGCTGCTTCTGCGCGATGGAAGCATTGAGCTCGTTCACCTCGTTCGTGAGCTCCGTCATGCTCTGGTCGAGTGCTTTGATGTAGCTCGCGGTATCTGCCTTCTGGTCCTTGAGCCCGCTGATGGTATCGTTCACCTTCGCCTGCTCTTCCTTCAGTGCATCGATGGCCGCCTGATTCGCGTCGATCGTTTTCTGCGCCGACGCGATCTGCTTCTTCTCCGTCTCCGCCGCGAGGTTCGGCTTCGCCGTGCAGCAGAGGGACAGCACGAGCGCCGCCGCAAGCATATTCAGTTTCGCTGATTTCTTTTTTCTCATGTCTTCTTTCTTTCGGCTGATGCCTTCGTCCTTCGCATCCGCATGTCGCGGATCGTCTTCCAGACCTCGATGCATCGACGAGGCTTCGCGCCGCCTTGTATTATACCCGGAGCGACTTTCGGATCGTCACGAAGGAGACGACGAAGCCGACACCGACACCGAGGCCCAGCGCGACTGCGACCATCTGCGGATAGATGGTGCTGATCGGAATAGGCTGGAACAGCGTCGAGATCGAGACAAAGTGGCTTGTGACATAGTGGACAGCCTTTTCATAGATGAAGTAGATGCCGGCCAGCGGGATCAGTGCACCGACGAGGCCGAGCATCACACCCTCGACGAGGAACGGCAGGCGGATCATGAGGTTCGTCGCGCCGATCATCTTCATGATCATGTTCTCGCGTCGACGGAACTGTGCCGCGACGGAGATCGTGTTGCTGATCAGGAAGACCGACACCGCCAGCAGTACCGCGATGATCACGGCGCTGAGCAGCGAGATGATGCGGTTCAGCGAGCTCAGTCCCGTGACGGCTGCGTTCGAGTAATTCACCTGACGGACGACCGGGAAGCTGTGAAGCCAGTCCACGATGCTCTGCTGATCCTGGATGTTGTTGAGGAAGATCTCGTAGCTTTGGGAGTTCGCGAGCGGGTTGTCCTCGGCGAATGCCTCTGCGAGCAGCTCGTTGTTATCGAAGTAATCGCTCTTAAACGTTTCCCAGGCCTCCTCGGCAGAGGTATAGTGGGAGCTCTTCACCTCCGGACGCGCCGCGATGGCCTCGCCGACAGCATTGACCTCCTCAGAACTTGCGTCATCGGTAAAGAAGACGGTGATGCCGACGGTGGTTTCTGCGGTTTTCGCGATGTGCTGTACGTTCGTCACGATCGCGAAGAACAGACAGAACAGGAAGATGCAGGCCGCGATCGTCGCTGTAGAGGCGGCGGAAAACAGCTTGTTATGCAGTATGTTTTTGAATCCGGAATGGATACAGTAACCGATGGCGTTCGCTTTCATCTGATGTCACCTCCCTTTCTCCGGCTGACATGACGCGGGCGGTGGCTGCCACCGAGACCGCGCGGGCGTTCCGTGGAAACTGTTTCAGAACTGAGCTCCGACACGTTTTCACGGATGGACGCGGTCTCTTCCGACATACTTTCCTCCGCTGTCGATCGTTTGCGTGATCGACGACGTTGCATCTCCGGGACAGCCTTCTCTGCTTCTGCAGAAGCGACAGACTCGCTCGCCTCTTCTGCAGCGGAATCCGAGATGATCTCGCCGTCGGCCATGTGAACGGTGCGCTTGTTCATCATACGGACGAGCTCGAGGTCGTGCGTGATAACGATGACCGTGGTGCCCTGCGCGTGGATGCGCTCGAGCAGCTTCATGATGCTGACGGCGTTCTCGTGGTCGAGGTTGCCGGTCGGCTCATCTGCGATCAGAATCTCCGGACGGTTGATCAGTGCGCGGGCGATGGCGGTACGCTGCTGCTCGCCACCGCTGAGCTCGCGCGGATAGGCATCGTGCTTCTCGCTGAGACCGACGCGTTCGAGCATCTCCGCGACATCTGCGCGGATTTCCGGGGTGGATTTACCGGCGATCAGCTCGGCGAAGCCGACGTTCTCATAGACGGAACGGTCCTCGAGGAGCCGGAAGTCCTGGAAGACGACACCGAGACGGCGACGGTACTTCGGGACGAGACGTCGCTTCATGTGCTGCAGGGCGAGCCCGTTGACGGTGATCTCGCCCTCCGTCGGCTCGAGCTCCTTCGTGAGGAGGCGGACGAGCGTGGATTTACCAGAGCCGCTGCGCCCGACGATGAAGCAGAACTCGCCATCCGCGATGGTGAGACTGACATTTCGGAGGGCCTCAACGCCGTTTTTATAGCTTTTGGAAACGTTTTTGATTTCAATCATTCTTATAGAAGGTCCTTTGGTGGGGTGTTGCACATCGTATATCGCGCAAGGGCTCGATGCACCTTGCGTCCGGGTTGCCTTCAGAAACAACGCAAGGGGGCTTCCGGAAGACGATGCCGCACTATATAAAATAATAGCAAAAACCGGTCCGTGGTGTATACACCATGGACCGGCTAATTCATGTCAATAATCTTAAGATTTTTTCAGAGACAGGGCTGTCTCCGGACGCTGAGTGAAGCGTCGATGGATCGAAGACTCGAAGAATTAATAGTCGATGGTCTCCATATACTTCATGTACTTTACAACCATGAGTGCGATCTTGAAGGTAATCGCGTCATCAAATACACGAAGGTCCAGACCGGTGGAGCGCTGCAGCTTATCGAGACGGTATACCAGGGTGTTTCTGTGGATATACAGCTGACGGGAGGTCTCGGAAACGTTCAGGTTGTTCTCGAAGAACTTGTTGATCGTGGTCAGGGTCTCCTCGTCGAACTCGTCCGGAGAGACGGTCGTGAAGATCTCGCGGATAAACATCTTGCACAGTGGCAGTGGCAGCTGATAGATCAGACGGCCGATACCGAGACGGTTGTAGGCGATGATGTTCCGCTCTGCATAGAAGATCTTACCGACCTCGAGGGCCATCTTCGCTTCCTTGTAGGACTTCGAAACATCCTTGATCTCGTTCACGACGGTACCGTAGCTGACACGGGCATCGATCATCGCCTCGGTCTCGAGCATATCGAGGATCGTCTCGGCTACATGGTGGAGCTCATCCGAGGTCTCGGTCGGCTTCACTTCCTTTACGACGATGACATTTTTCTCATCGACCGCAGTGACGAAATCGTGAGTCTTTGCAGCGAACAGTGTCTTCAGTGCCTCGAGGGCGCCGGAATCGCTGGTGCTCTTCTTGGTTTCGATGATGTAGACCACGCGCTTCACGCTGACATCGATATGCAGCTTCTTCGCACGGTTATAGATGTCGACCAGAAGCAGGTTGTCGAGCAGGAGGTTCTTGATGAAGTTGTCCTTATCGAACTTCTCCTTATATGCAACCAGCAGGGTCTGGATCTGGAAGGCGGCGAGCTTGCCGACCATGTACACGTCGTCGCTGTCGCCCATCGCGATCAGCACATACTCGAGCTGGTGCTCGTCGAAGATCTTAAAAAACTGATATCCGCCCACGGCCTGGCTGTCTGCCTGTGATTCCGCAAAGGACGAAACCATAGATTCTGTATACTGGTTATCGGTAAAGGTCGATGCAAGCACCTTTCCATCAATGTCCGCAATGGCGATATCAACTCTTGTAATACTCTTGAGAGAATCAATCGTGCTCTGTAAAACCTGATTTGAAATCATTCTCTACTCCTTCTGCACTTAACGACTAGATACGACTAGTACTCCATAATTATTGATATTTTACTAGATTCGATTTCTAAAATCAATCATTGTATCGACCTGATGACTGTCATTTTCCGTCATTTTGTAAGCGTTCAGGCAGTGCTGCCCCGCCCTCCCTGAGCGTTTCCGTCATTTTTCAGCCTCTTTCGGCCTCTTTTCCATGCATGGCTGTATAAAATGATACGATGAACGAAAAAACACCCGGTGGATCTCCCACCGGGTGCGCTGTGATTCTTTTAGTTTGTGATGGTCTGCTCTGTTTCCTTATCGAAAACGTGGATCTTCGCCTCATCGAGTGCGAAGGTAACGGTAGAACCGGTACGAGCAGCGGTCTTCGGGTTTACTCTTGCAACCCAGCCTGCATCGGCGAGGTCGAAGTAGAGAAGGGTCTCTGCACCGAGCATCTCGTATACCTTGATCTCAGCCTGTACGGTCTGCTTCGGGTGAGCAGCTACGAAATCTGCCTCATCGTGCAGATGCTCCGGACGGATGCCGAGGATGACGGTCTTACCGATGTATCCGCCGTCCTTCAGCTTGGCAGCCTTGGCAGCGTCGAGGGTGATGGTGTGGCCTGCGAAGGTAAGGGTTACATCATTACCCTCGGCCTTGCACTCTGCGTCGATCATGTTCATCTGCGGAGATCCGATGAAACCTGCAACGAACTTGTTGCACGGTGTATCGTAGAGGTTCTCCGGTGTATCTACCTGCTGGATGATACCATCCTTCATAACGACGATTCTGGTACCCAGTGTCATCGCCTCGGTCTGGTCATGTGTTACGTAGATGATGGTGGTCTCGAGGGACTTGTGGAGCTTTGCGATCTCTACACGCATCTGTGCTCTCAGCTTCGCATCGAGGTTACTGAGCGGCTCATCCATGAGGAATACCTTCGGTCTACGAACGATCGCACGTCCCATCGCTACACGCTGTCTCTGTCCACCGGAAAGAGCCTTCGGCTTTCTGTCGAGGAGATGCTCGAGATCGAGGATTCTCGCAGCCTCATGCACCTTCTGATCGATCTCTGCCTTCGGAACCTTACGAAGCTTCAGACCGAATGCCATGTTGTCATATACGGTCATATGAGGATACAGAGCGTAGTTCTGGAATACCATCGCGATATCTCTGTCCTTCGGCTCGACGTCATTTACTCTCTTGCCGTCGATGATCAGGTCACCGCTCGAGATATCCTCGAGACCTGCAATCATTCGAAGGGTGGTTGACTTACCACAGCCAGATGGTCCGACGAAAATGATGAATTCCTTATCCTTGATATCGAGGTTGAAATCCTTAACAGCGACGAAGCCGTTCGGATACTTCTTGGTTACATTCTTAAGCTCAACACTTGCCATAATTTTTTCTTCTCCTATAGGGCACAAACGTTTAGTGATCAGGTTCCCCAAGCCTTTTTCAACTGTACTCATCGTACACTTGTGGAAACATTTTCTCAACGGCATTTGTTCCTAGAAAAGACCGGTTGAATTTATACAAACTGTCGAGCGATTTTTTAAAACGGTCAATATACACAAAGTTTTCGGATGCAAGCTGCACAAACAGGGCTAAAATCCGTCATTTTTCCCGCGTTTTGGCCACTTTTCACAAGATTTAAAAACATAATTTGTTACTACCAGATATCGTCTATTCGAACTTATGCAGACTGTACAAAATAAGAACCGGAGCGCGTGCTCCGGTTCACAAAAAGGAGAATATTATGGAATCAACAAATTATTCCGGCTTCAGAATAAGCGCTCCGCGCTCGTTCGTCCGCATCATGGCTCCCTCGTGGGATCCTGGCACTGCGCAGAAGAAATAGCACTCGCCATCGACCACGTGTGCGCCGGTCAGCATATAACCGTCCGCACCTACATAGTACCAGTAGCCTCCGTACTCGATCCAGGAAGACTTCGAGAAGGTGCCGTCCCGTTTCATATACTTCCACTTGTCGCCGATCTTATGCCATCCGTAGACGATCTCCTTCTCTTCCTCATAGCTCTTATACCAGCGGTCGAGATCTACGTACCCGCGGATGCCGTCGATCCGGCCCGTCCAGGAATACTGCTGACCGGCAATGCCGTCGACCGGTTTATCCTTATTGGATGCGATCCAAAGGTCGTAGTCTTTCAGTTTCTCCGGGATCACGTGGTTCTTGTACCAGTTCATATTCATGTAGAGGCCGACGCGATAGTTCGAGTTCGTCCGGATCTCCTCAGAGAATGCGATCGCGATCTCCGTGATCGCATCTTTCGCCATTCGTTCCATCGCGATCCATTCGAGGTCGTAGAATACCGGGAGTTCGAGAGAACGTGCGCCCAGGAGCTCGAGGAGCCTCTTTGCGCGGGCTTTTGCCTGCGTCACCGACTTATCATAGCAAAACGCGTAAACGCCGACCTTCAGGCCTGCTGCGCGTGCATTCTGGTAGTTACGTTCAAACTGCTTGTCGACGCCTTCCTTCGTGATTGCACGAAGGACCACGTATTTAACGCCTGCTGCCGCTACCTTTTCCCAGTCAATGACGCCCTGGCACTCTGAAACGTCGATGCCAGGGATCGAAATATCCGCCGGTGCTTCCTCTTTTACGTGGTCGTCAAGCTCAATCGCGACATGGTGGCCTTCATAAAGCCAGATGTCGCCGCGAAGAGACCCATCTTCTGACTCAAGGTCTTCCGGAACCGATGAAATATCTGCATACGGCTCCAGCTTCTTCCGAAGATCTCTTGTCGTTGCCGCATTTCTTCCGTTATAGAGGACCTCCTTCGGGATGCCTGCGTAGATCAGCGCGACTACCATAAGAGAGCTACAGTCGCAGTTACACTTCTTCGTTACGAGGCCAGGATCCCAGCCGACCTTCTCCGCTTCCGATCCGAGTGAGTTCCGGTCGTTCTGGTTATATCCGATTCGGTCGTTCACAGCTGCGCGCTCTGCTGCATACGCTGCGCGTTCCCGCATGGTCTTGTCTTTCAGACGGATCCGGTAATTCCACGGGCGCACGTACCAGCTCCGGATGAGGACTTCCTTTCCGGTCTGGTCTCCTGCTTTTCCGCCTACATATTTATTATTTTCATCATGGCTTGCCTGCGCAATCATGTTGCCTCCTTAAATGCCGGGCAGATGTGCTGCCCGGTTTTTGAATTTCTATGATTTCGTTTCTTAAAATTATGATCAGGTCTTCTTGTTCTGCTTCACGGACTGATCGAAGCCGACCGCTGCCCATCCTGAGACGATGCCCGTGATGGCTGCTGTCAGCCAGTCCGCATTTTCGAATCCGGAAATCCCCGTCTGCCAGCATACGATCCCAAGGATCAAGCCGATCACGCCTGCTGCCAGCGGGATCCACTCGTCCTTGAACTTACCGGAAATGCTTAATGGCATGCAGCACAGGAACGTCACCACGACGATCCCGACTACCGGTGCTACTCCAAAATCCATTCGTTTCCTCCTTTCAATGCAAATATTGTGCTATCGCCATCCCGAGAATGCCCACAAGGCCTCCCGCGAGGGCGCTTACCACCGTCGTAAAGATCGTCTTCTGCATCGTATTCCAGGCTTTCGCCGGTTTCTCCTCGAGCTGCCGAAGACGATCATTCTGAGAGCGCTGCTCTTCCAGCATCGATTTCATGTTGTCGGCCAGTTTGGAAACTGTAATCGTCAGTTCGTTCATATTTTCCTGCTTCTTTTCTATCTGCGCGATTTCAGAGTCTATATGTTTCACATGCTCTTCTATCGCGCAGTACTTCGCATAAAGCTCTGCTGTGTCCATCCGCGTTCCCTTTCTACTTCTTTCGCAGTTTTATACTACGGCATTTAAATTCCTCGTTCCCAAGCAAAAGGCGGATGCCGAAGCACCCGCCCTTTTTCATTATTTAGCCCATTTAAGGCCCTTCGAACTATCCACGATAAACTGTCCGGTCGCCTTATCCTTACTTCCGTAATAGAAGTCCTTTACCGTGTAGATATTTTCTTTCAGTACCTGGAGTGTTTCAAGTCGCTGCTCGATCTTCCGCTGCGTCGCTCGATCCGAAGACTTATAAATCGCTTTATACTTCTCCGTCATTGCTTTCTGCACGTTCTTCCGGATGTCGTCATCCGACTTTCCGATGTTCTGCATATAGTTTATATATGCATCGACCGTATCCTTGTTGTTTCCTTCATAGATCGCGGTCGCCACATCTGCCACGCCTGCCGGTGCCAGCTTGTCGATCGCCGAGTCCAGTTTCTTATCGACAATTTCTTCCGAGTAGCCCTTCTGGATCAGCTGCTGCCGAAGGCTTTCGTAGTCGTCCTTTGCGCCGTTCGCGTAGGATCTCGCCGCAAGCTCGAGTTCTGGCTCTGCTGCAAGCATGTCCCCGACCTTTTCCTGGATCTTTGCTTCATCGATGCCAGCCTTCACGAGGTCCTGCATGATCTTGTCGCCGAGGTCCTTGTTTCCTCGCGCATATTCTTTCATGGCTTCTGCCACAAAGGTCTTCGTATTCTTGTCGTTTTTAATGCTGAGCATCAGTCTATTCCGCACATACTCCGCATCTGCGAACCCGGCATCCATGATGACTTCATCAATGATGGCACCTGTCCACTTCATCATGTTCTTACTTGAAATATTGAACAGATGAAGTATCGGCGACAGTTTGTAGATGGATCCAAGCACACCCTCTGACTGTTTCCCTGTTGCAATCTTGAACAGCATATTCGCACCACGCGCAAGGTCTGCAAATGACTGTGTCTCGATATTTGAAGTATAGCCGTTAATTGTGTCGATGATATTTCCCACATACGGCATCGTGGAAAGAATTGACAGGTCTGACCCTGCAAAATTAAGCGTTGCTCTTATCCATCTTTCTGAATTCTTGTTTTCCGGATCCAGCGCGTCCAGGAATCCCCCGATTCCGATGTTATCGAAGAATGCGTCTAACCACCGGTCTCCGTACGTTCTATCCTTGTCTGGATCACGAAGCGCACCCATGACAGATTTTGCTGCGTTTGTCACGAGAATATTCCCTACAATTACCGCGACGATTTTTCCGATGTTTGCTCTTGCCTTTGCTTTCATCTCTTCCGTTCCGTGCGTTGCCTTGTAGATCTCGCGGTAGAGCATGTCGTAGGTCTTCATCGGCTCCGATTTAAATGCGGTTGCTATTTTTGCAAGATCCGACTTCGATTTCATCATCTCTGTTCTATGGAGCGGCGAGTCGACGACCTGCGTGAAGTCAATCACGTGGTCGTATACTTTCTTTGCTGCTGCATAATATCCCGGAGATCCCACTTCGAGATCCTTCCTTGTATCCTTCACCTCCTCTTCTGCTGCCTGCCATAGCGTCGTCCAGGTTATCCGGTCGCCGATCTCTGCGCCTTTCATTCCCCATTCGTTAAGTGTGTCAATAATGCCCGTTGACCCGAAGATTGCACTCTTCAGTGTTCTTCCGGTGGAGATGTCCGGGCCTCCGATCTGCTTCCAGATGGTGATCGGCGCATACTTCTGCGCGGTCTTCCACGCTTCCTTTCGCTTTGCAAGGTTTGCCGGGCTCATTGCCGCCGCGATATACTTTGGATTCATCTCCGCCGCCGCGCGCACGATTGAGAACGGCTGCTGGATCGCGACGGATAGTGTCCACGATACAGCTACGCCCTTCGCTTTCCCCAGGAAAATATTCGCAAGGTTTCCCCACTTGTCCGCTCTGCCTCTCGATCCATTCAGGTCGAGGATCAGATTATTCATGAAGTCGAGCGCGTCTTCCGACATTGCGTCCTTGATTACTACCTTCATCGACTGGTAGCCGTCCTGGTAATTTAACCACTTCTGCATATCCTCGAGGGCTGGTAGGAAGGCATTGTAAGACGACATCTTATCGATGTGGTTTGTGAAGGTGTCAAAGATGTTTCCGATGACGATCGGGTTCTGTGCACTGTTCACGGTCGCTTTCGTGAAGCCCATGTTTGCAAGCGTCGTCATTCCGCGTTCAATGTCTGATGTTTTCGTCGCCCGATAGTCCGACGCTGTCCTGATCGGCCAGTATGAAGGCTCCAGGAACTTTTCATAGCCGTACAGATTCATCGATGTTTCGTTTCCCCAGTTTGAAACACTCGTTGCAAGGAAATGCTGCATCCTTTCTGCAAGCTGCTTCTGCTTCGGGGAAAGAAGGTCTACTACGGCTGCGACATCCGCTTCCGAGATATAGCGGGCCGCTTCCGACCGGTTCAGTTCCTTTTTATTCTTTCCACTTACGGAGTCAAACTGTATACCTCCATTTACTCTTGTAGTTTCAAGGTTTTCGGAATTTCCGTACATGTGCTTCCGTGCCTGCTCACGTTTATTGAGAACATAGAGTTCCATCAGCTGCGCATCCGTCACGGTCAGTGTCTTATTCCCAAGCTTTACTGTCCTTGTTTTCTGCGACCACTGCTGCACTTCCTTTCCAGAAATGTCAAGTTCATTCATCGTGCGCTCAATATATTTCATCGACTCGTTTACGGCTACTGCTTTCTTATCAAGGCCGTTTCGAAGTGCTGCATACATCTCGTCGCCGGTTCCGCCGTCTCCTCCGATCAGGTTAAAGAAGGTCGGAGAGTCTAGCATTCCTTCCCGTAATGTACGCTGAATTTCTTTACGAAGCTGCGCCGATGATGAGTAGGTAGCGGTCGCCTTCCTGCCGCGAAGTTCTCCCATCGTTCTTTCTGCGAATGCGGATACCGTCGTATTCCTGTCGAGGGTCGTGAACTTGTTTGCATATTCCAGCATGTGATTAATCGACTGGATCATCTGGTAAAGCTCATGCACCCGCTCGTACGGCATCTTCCGTACCTTCGGGATTCCCTCATGTTCCTTCGCCATCTCTTCGATATATGCTTCCTGGTTCTCAAGCCTCGTAAGGAAGTCCGGGTCCAGGGTGATTCTCGTATCGATGCCGGTCTCCGGGTCCGTCAGGATGCCTTCATCCTTCATAACCGCATTTACGACATTCTTGAAATCGCCGAGTGCATTCGTGAAGTCCAGACTCTGAAGGCGCTCATAGTCCTTCCGTCTAAGCTCGTTTGCCTTTCCTCCCTTGTAATCAGTCGTGAGGTCAATCGTACTGAATAGCTGCTGGATGCCCTTTGCGAGTGGTGCCGGTACGTGATTCTTATCGGTCGGCTGCTCGATCATCTTCTGTATCTTCCGCATGGAAGATTCCATTCTTTTGATGTCCGTTGCCTTCCGCTGCCGCTTCACATAGTCTTCCTTATGTTTCCGAAGTCGCTCTGCCATTGCTGCGCGGTCAAGGCTTGCAGCCTTCAGTTTTTCGTCGAGCTTCGCTTTTTCTGCGACGTAATCCTCGATAGCCAGGTTATTCGCAGCATACCTCTTCTTCAGAAGCGCCAGGTTACGGTTGTATCTCGTTTCCAGTGCCGCACGCGTTCTCTTCAGTTCTCTCGACGATGCAACCCGGAGATCGATAATCGCGCTATGGTAGGTATCCATGTACTGTTTTCTCGTATCCTGATCAGCTTCATCAAAGAATGTCTTCAGGATCCGCTCGCCGAGTGCGTAGGCCGTTTCGTTATAGTCCTGCGCGTTATTCGGCGTGCCGCTCTCAAGGACCGGGCCGCCGTTATCGCGCACGTTCATGATCTCCTGCACGGCGTCGACGTCGTACATCTGATCCGGATTCAGCGTGAAGTAGTCCGGGAACTGTTGCTTCAGCTCTCTATAGGCATCTGCACCGGTGTGCTCCATGTACTTCTGATCTGTCGTGAAATTAATCTTCTGGAAATAACGCTTTCGAAGAGCATTAAATCCTTCCGGCTCGATGTCATGGATATTGGAAGCTGGAATATAGATAATCGTGTTCCGAAGTGTCTTCTTAAAGCTGCTCCATCTTTCTTCCTGCTCCGCATCCTTGATCACCGCGTGATCGAGGATCTCGCCGCCGATCGCTGCTGCCGTGTCCGCAAACTCGTGCCCGTTTGCATTCGTTGAAACAGCCATGCTCGCATAGAGCTTCTCGATCTGCTGGCGGACCATCGTACGATCCACGTTCGAGTTCCACTCCTTCGCGAGTTCACTCGTGAGACGCGTGATCTTCTGGCTTGACGGCATCACGTTTCGCGCATTAATGATGAGCTTCGAGAGGTCGTCCGTCGCCTGATCGAGCTTCTCGCTTTCTGCGTATACCGGTGCCGGCATCGCCGTCTCATCGATCCCGAGCTGGAAGCGGACGCCGTCGAGAGATTTTAATTTCTCTGTGCGATCTCCTTCCACCTCAGAATCGTAGGTCACGACATCGAGACCCTTATCCGCAAGCTTTGTGAGAATGTCCTCACTTATTCCGTCCGGTACGAGCACATGCGCCACTTCCGAGAAATCGACCGTGCGTTCCGGCTTCGCCTCGAACATGTCGGTCGGAACCCGGCGCGCTTCCTTAATGATGTCAAGGATCTCGTTCACATCGCTTTCTGTGTACTTGATCCATCCATACCAGTCAAATGCCTTCCGGATCGCTGCTGCCGTCACCCGTTTCTTACCTGCTGCCTCGGTGATCGCGTCCTCGATTGCGTCGATGTCCTTATAGCTTCCCTGATCGGAAATCTTCTGTTCTACTTCCTGAAGCCGGTTTTCAAGTTCGTCGATGTTCACATCTTCGTCCTTCGGCTGCAGTCTTCCTTCATCTTTATGGATCTCATCAATGCTCGAGAACTCGCTCGATCCTGCAGCGATGATGCCACGGATGCCAGGAGGCGTCGTGACAGCCTTACTCTTTCCATCACGTGACTCGATCATCGCGCGGACGATATTCTCCGGGGTCACGCTGTAATGCGTCGCCGCAAATGAGCGCCGGTTGCCAGACGGCGTGTACGGATCCACGTTATTGCGAATGCCTGAGCCCGTAATGATGCCCGAGAACAGATCTTCAAGCCAGGACTTGAAGCCGTCCTTATCGAGTTTCTTCCTGATTTCGTCTCTCGTCGCCTCTTCGTCTCGAACGATTCTTTCTTTATACTGAATTCCCGTTTCCTTGAACTTTTCTGCCCCGGTGAAAGCATTTACTGCTCTCCAGCCAGTATAGCCGCCCATTCCAAACTTCGAGTTCAGGAATGCGTTTGATCGTTTCTCTACAGTTGCTGCATCGACACCCGTTTCAATGAGATGCTCTTTATACACTTTCTGAATGCGCGTGCCGTAATCCTCGAGGATCTTCTTTATTGGCATTTTGCTTGCGCCGTCAAGTTCCGAACCGAACTCCTTAATCATCGCCTTGTAGAAAGAAATCTTTTCTTCTGTGATCGTCGGCTCGTTTACCGTCTTTTCGTTATCACTTAAGGTTTCGCCCTTTGATGCTATGTAGGCCGCCTGCATTCCGCGATCATGCGTCGCCTGGTCAATCAGGTCGTCGAAGGTCCCGTTTTCTGCAATGTCATTTGCACGAGCATCGATGAATTGTGTTGCTTCGCTCGCAAGGTAAGCCGGAATCTTTCCTTCTGTCTCCTTCTTGATGATGGCCCGAGCGTTTGCCCGCACATCATCGTCAACCTCGTTCTCGATTGATAGGTTCGCAAATGTTGGTGTCCAGGCGTCCGCGCCATAGACTCGGTTTCGACGGTCCGCCTTCGGGTCGATCGTCGACTTCCGGAAGACAAACGATACTGATCCGAAGTCGTTCCAGCCCATGTCTGCCTTCGTGATCGCGATCGACGGCATCGGAAGAGATGACATGTCGAGCATCTTCCCGATCTTATCAAGATTTACATTGTGAACCGCGACGAGGTTTCCGGTTTCCTCTGCGTCGACGCCATTCTCTTTCAGAACTTTCTGATACCGTTTCTTTGTTTCTTCAGCCAGAATTCGCTGGCTTTCCTTCTCTTCTGATGATATATTTATATCAGAAGTCGTAGGATGAAGCTCGTTTCGGACGTACAGGGCATCGCCGTTTTCGGTATTGCCTACTTGATCTACGGCTTCTATTTTTATGTCCTCAATGAATGCAGTTATAGTATTCATTTTTCTTGCTTTTGTCACCGGTACAGCCTCTACCACATGGTAGATTGAGTTTCCTATTCTCTTTTTAATTTCTACTGTCTCCGCCAGCGTGTTATCAGAGTTCTTGAATGCCTTTGACTTTCGACCTCCTGGAACTGCATCGTCAAAATTATCAAGTACATATCCCATTCTCGCGATGTTCTCGATCTTCTTCATGCTGTGGTCGGCAGCGCCCTTAGTTCCATGCCTATTCCATATGTGAGTAACCTCGGTCGGACGGATCTCGACCCTGTAATTTTTTGCATTTACGCCCACCGCACTTTCAATCGCTTCTGCCAATCTGTCTGTGACTTCGTCCTTGACTGTGAGTGCCGGAATTACCTTTTCCCCGTTTATTACATCTTCAATATACTTCTCGAGCTCTTCATCCGTGCTATTCTTATAGTCTTCGACGATTTTCTGCATTCGGTCTTCAGACTGTGGAGCTATGGTCGATGTCTTCATCTTCTCCGACGCTTCATCCACTGCGATCATCCACATATCCCGAGTGCTTTCGTACGCCTTCAGGTCTTCCTTCAGTGCTGCTGCAGCCTTACGGATATTCTTTGTGGAAATGAGCTCCTTCAGAGCGTTGGCCATCGATTTTAGCCACTCGACGATTCTTGTCGCCATCTTCGGTTGATTTTCCGCGATGTTCTTTGCAAAATCGGCATCATTAAGAAACGTACCGGTCGAGTCCGCTACGATCTCATCTGTGATCTCTTCTCTTGTTCCGGTATAGCCTGCTGCCCGGCGCTTCTCGATCTCCTCATCAAGCGTCGTACTGCTTGACTTCATGATCGCCCGGATCGCTTCCTCCTTAAACATCTGATACTCCATCGGAGCATATTCCTGCAGCCAGTGCGTCATCTCATGGCTCGTCGTCTGCATGATGTTCGCGCCATCCTGGTTCGGGTTCACGTCGACCGTGATGATGCCGTCTCCTTTATAGGATCCGAGTGCATTCTCGCCGGCGCCCTCGTCATAACGTGAGTCCACCAGTACGAACTGAATGCCTGTCTTCTTTCCGAGTGACTCAAACACGCCCTTCACATCCTCCGGAACGGTGCGATATGCGTCCAGCACACCTCCGATCCGCTCCTCCTGGCGGTCACGGTATGAAAGCTTCGTCGCCTCATCATAGAGTGTGCGCGCATCGTTTGCGCCGGCCTTATAGATGTTCTCGAAGGTATCGTTATTACTGATCAGTGCTGCATAGCTCTCGTCAATGTTTCCGATCGGGACATTGTACCGGCCTGCATCGTAGATTTTATTGAACGCACGTACATAGTCGGTTGTCCGCATGCCGGACTGGAAGTTGTCCT
This sequence comes from Oribacterium sp. Sow4_G1_1, assembly GCF_052116105.1. NCBI lineage: Bacteria > Bacillati > Bacillota > Clostridia > Lachnospirales > Lachnospiraceae > Oribacterium > Oribacterium sp. Sow4_G1_1. The sequence continues at coordinate 77,462 of NZ_JBQKLS010000012.1, read as the reverse complement.
TAAATGCCTGCTGCCCGGAGGTGCCATATTCCTTTGACCAGGAATCGAGTGCCTTCGTCTCCATGTCCCGGATCTGGGACGCCAGGCCCACCTCTGCAGCGCGGTGCTTCAGGTTTTTCGAACGCTCTTCGTTTGAAAGCATGTTGTAAGGCTCCGCCGTGATCTCTCTCCAGAGCGCGTCGGAGATTCCCTCCGGTTTCTCGCCATAGCCGTTTCCAGTTGGTTCCGGTGTTGTCTCTTCCTCTGGCGATTCATCCGCTGCAGCTTCCAGAGCCTCTTCATTTGCCTTCCGGAGGAAGTTGTCCTCCTCTTCTGTGTACTCCTCACCGTTTCTTGCGGCTTCCGCATACTCTGCAGCTGCCGCCCGCGTTCTCTCATCGAGAGACTCGTTTGCAGCGATCTCTTCGTGCTTCTCTACACGCTTCTGTTCCGATGCAGCATTGTCGATTGCGTTCTGCAGAACGCCCTTCTCCATCGCCGATACGGTTCCGCCGTTCTTTACGCGCTCCGCGTACTCCTCCGCGGTTCGTTTTGCATCTACGCCGCTTGCGGTTGATGGGTCAATCGCGTCTGCGATCTCCTGGTACGCGTTATTATAAGATCCGCTATAGTGGTTCCAGGTATCGTTAAAGTCCATCGAATTTGTGAGCGTGCCGGTAAGCTGACGAGTTCCGGTCGAGCCGATACCGGAAAGTGCGCCGCCGATCGTCGCCTGGCCGATACGGCCTGCTGCAGATACTACCGTGTTCACCAGTGCATCTCTTGAATCTTCTCCGGACGCGATGCGGTTCTTATACTCCTGCATGTACTGCGACTTATCCCGAAGAATCAGCATTTCGCCGATGATGTTTCCGATTTCTGTTGCTCCCTCTTCTTCGCCCTCTACGGCCATCGTCTTTAAAAGGTTCTGCTTAAATGCCTTCAGGCTGTTTGCCGGAGACATCTTCAGATAATTCTCGATGGAGAAATGCTCGAAGAAGCCCTCGTTAAACGCATTCACGGCAGCAAGTGCATTCGCCTGCCCCGCGCTTACGGAATCATCGTGTGCTGTATCAAGATACGAGTCATTCGCCGCGGATCCAGACGCCTGCAGTGATCCTCCGACGCCGCCAAGCATGTGTGCACGTGCTACAGAGTTCGCCATGTCAAGTCCGACGCCCGTCAGGAAATCCGTTACGTTCTCCTTCCCTGTCCGCACGCCATCATATTCATTTCCAGTCACATCACGTACGCCGCGGAGGATTCCTTCGCGAAAACCCGCCGCCTGGGAAGCTCCGTATAGGTCATTATCAGATGGCTTTTCTCCAGTCACGATACCCTTCACATTATTTGCGAGGCCTTCCATGCCGCTTGCCATGTTGGTGCCGATCTCTACTCCGACCGCCGCCGGGAGGCCGAGCATGTTGTGGACCGTGTTGTAGGCTGCATTTTCCACAGCTGACATGTTCGGGTTGTTCTTCCGAGGGTTGATCAGCTTCTGCATCGCCTGGTATTCCCGTGTATTTTCATAAGAATCGCTCGTGAGGTCCCGGACACCGAGGGTCTTCTCAGGACGCACGAAGGAAGTTGCATCCTTCTTCCCGGATGCAATGTACGCCGCCAGGTTCTTCTTTGCCTCATCTGAAAGCACCGTCGGTGTAACGCCTGCTGCAGCTCTCTTCTCTGCCGCATCCTTATCCGCGTTTAGCTGGTTCACGTAGTGTTTCGCCGCGAGTTCGCCTGCTGCAGCTGCCGATGTACGTGCAGCTGCCTTCCTTCTTTCCTCTGCGATCCGGTTCGCTACGTAGTTATCCGTCTTAAAGCTATAGTCATCCTTCCGGAGGTCGCCGAGGTTCGTGATCTCCGGGTTTGTCGCTTTCGACCCGGCAAGCGCATACTGACGCGTGATCCTGGCCACGTTATTGTCTCCGGTGGCCGCTACGCTCCGAACGAGGGATGCCGGCACAGTTCCGGATGTTTTATTCATCGCTGCCGTTCCCACGTGTGCGGTTCCGGTTACCGGATAGCGCCTGCTTCCAGTCACGACCGGCTGCGGCGCATCCGAGTTTCTGCGCGCCTCAAGGTAGTCGTTCACCATATCGTTATAGCTTACCTGTTTATTCAGTGACTGCGTGCCCTCGCCTGCCTTCTGGTAGACTGGATACCAGGTGCGGCCTTCTTTCTCCGCTTTCTTCTTCGCGTAAGCGCGCTTTCTCGCGCCCGCCTTATAGGCCGCTGCCTGTTCCTCCCGCATTTTATAGTTTACGGAATTCTTATAATCCACCTTTGCTCTCGATCCCGGGTTGCTTCCGCTTTTCGATGTGGAAGATGCGGAAGAAGCACTTCCGGTTGTGGAAGTGCTTCTCTTCTTCAAATAATCGTTAAAAAGGTTCTTTGCCATGGCTACTCCTTATCGTCCATTCAGAATCGACTTTTTACTGTTAAATACCTTGTCACTTATTGTCTCCGGGAGATGCGTGATCTCGTAGTTCTTCGTCACGTAATCAAGGAAATCCTCTTTTGTGGTTGCGACCGGTGCTGTGCCGTTGTCGACTTTTGCAAGCTTATTCAGTGCGTTCAGGACATCCACGTTCTTTACTTTTCCCTTCGGGGCTGCAGTGAGCTTCGAGCTTGCCGAAGACGACGATTTTGATTTAGACCCGTAGCTCCGGCCTCGCGAAGACCTGGAAGAGCCAGATGCTGCAGCATTTCTCTTTTTCAAATAGTCCTCGTACTGAAGCTTTGCGAGCAGCGTGTCATAGCCACCCTGCTCGATCTTCTGCTGCGTCAGCATGTTCTCGTAATCCTGCGCCTGCTTATTCATCTCGTACTGTGCAAGCCACTGATCGTTTGCGTTCTCCTGCTGGTAGTTCCCCTGGAGCGCGCCGAGGGCGTTGTAGTAGTTATTGTTATTCGCGCTATAGATATTAAGGTCGTTCGCCTGCTCGCCCTGGAGAGCGCCCAGGTAGTAGTTCCGGTCTGCCTGCCAGTCTGCGACGGTATCTCTATAACGCCCATAGTCCGTGTTGTCCTGCGTCTGGAACGCATTCAGCTGGTTGTAGCGATTCGACTGATTGTTTAAATAGGTCTGATAAGCCCGATCCCGGAAGTCGAGGACCTTATCATTAAGGCCGGACATCGTCTGATCGTAGGCCTGCTGCCCTACCCGCTGCGCATAGGTTGAGCCATAGCCTCCGGAAGCTGCCTGTGCCTGTCCCATGGTGTCTCGCATCGCGCGGGATGCAGACTGCTGATACTGAGACGCATACATCTTATAGAGATCGTCGTTCTTGAGGTCTTTCGCCGTGTAGCTAAAGCCCTTGTCGCCGTAGATCCGGTTTAATAGATCGTCGATCTGTGCCTGGTACTTCGATGTGAAGTCCGCCGGGTGAGCGTTTTCTACCTCTGTGAGCTTATCCCGCCGGTCCTTTACGTAGTCCGACTCCTCGTAGTCGTCCGGGAGATCCGCGAGCTTATTCTGATAGTTCCGGTAGGCCGTCGATGTCTTCTCCGACTCCTTATAATTTGTCGGGTAGCTCGTCGTGCTGGCCATTCCGTAGTCGGAAGTCGTCGGTGCGCCTGCATTTATGGTCGGCGCCTGCGTTGCACCCGTCAGATTAAGAGCCGTCGCTGGTGTGTCTCCGACGCCCGCCAGCACGTTCTTACTTGGACCGGATCCCGAGGACGATGCTGCAGCATTCCGGAGACTATTTAGAAGCGACGTGTTCTGCCGCGCAGATCCTGTATAATTTGAGATCCCCTGCTGCTGCGCGAGGCGCTTCCGTGCCTTATATGAGCTGTCCTGCCCTGCAGAATTCAGATAATCAACGATTGAATTACTGATTGCCATCCTTTTCCTCCTCTTTCTTCTCTACGACTTTCGCAGCGCCCGTCAGGAGCTGCACCGCCGTCACGAGATTCATCATGTTCTCGATGCCCTTCACTTCGACCTTCTCCAGGCGGCGGATTGCCTCGTTTACACTTCTATCATCAATTTCCATTCTTAAGTCTCCTTAGTTCCTCGATCTTCTTCTGGTTCCGTTTGACCACCGCGATCCGGAACGCGATCAGTTCTTCGTACCGGATGCCGTAATAGCCCCGGGACTTTGTCGCGATGCCCTCGAACCCCTCTTTTTTAAGTGCTGCTGCCATGTCCTGCGCGATATAGCCTGCCGCATGCGTTCCTGTTTTCTTTATATCAAATTCAACGGGTTCAATCGCTAGCATGACGGACTCTGCCTTTTCTTCCTGGATCGTTACGATATTTTTCTTAAGCCGCCGGTCAGACCAGGTTTCTCCTTTATTTCGTGACTCGATCGTGTCGCAGGTGATTCGGTTCTTCGTCGAATAGGCTCCTGTTTTTGACTGAAGATACAAGTACCTACAGTTTATGTAGTTATATTTCATTGAGAACGGGCAGCCGTGTTCTACGTCATTCCAGCCGTTTGTCGCGTAGATCGCGCCGTTTGAGACGATGCCGAGGATTGTCGTCGTCGATTCGTCCTTCTCTTCGTCGTCCAGTGACTTCATTCCGGTGAGTGTCACTGCTTTTCCCGAGATATTATCGGGGTTGCAGTCGATCTGGTCGGCGATCGCGTTCCCGAGACGGAGATACGAGGTCTTTACAGTACCCGTCCGAAGTGAAGATCCTGCCATCGTGTTTCCATTTATTTTCCAGCCGCCGATCACGCAGCTGTCGCTTCGCACTTCTCCCGTGAATGTCAGAGATGTTTTCGTCAGCTTAAAGTTATTGGTGTCCACCAGGAACCATTTCGAGGCTGCCTCGATCGTCTTTCCGATCTTAAGCTCTGCTTTCAGTTCTGAAACCACATCCGTTTTCTTCACACAGAGATCGATCCCGTCTTTCGTGATGGAAATGATTGACTGATCAGTCTCGTTCTTAAAGTCCTGGAAGCGGAGCGTGAATTCCTTCTCTGATACGCGGAGCTCATGCACGGTATCTGCATCTTTTTCATAAACATGCAGAATAGCGTCCTCGAATGACTGCAGGTTTACCGAGGTAGACGCAAAGCGGATGATCTTCTGATTCTGCTCTAGCAGCGCTTTAATTTTCGTTATGTCGTCCATTTTTCGCCTCCAGGAGCGTGTTATTCAGTGCCAGGGTACACTTCTTCATCTCGGCATCTAAAACCGCCGAAATGGACCGGTATTTTAAGCCATAGAAGCCGTTATTTAATGTCGTCCTATATTCTTTCGGTACCTCTTGTGCGATATATCCGGTGAGGCGTTCATCGGACCCGTTCATCGAATACACGGACGGTATAAGCATGTCGAGAAGTGCTGCTGCCTTCTCTTCTTTTATCGGCCTTATGTTTTTCTTCAGGCGTCGGTCCGACCACGACTTTCCCGCGAGCTTTGAATAGCATGTCGTACACGATACGGTCGACGTGAGCAGGCCGCCGGTCGGATCCGAATTCTCGTTATAATCCGTTCTGTTAGATCCTTCATACGGGGGCTCGTCCGGGTGCTGCGGGGTCGAAGGCGGCTGATGCTCTCCAGGTGAACGGAATGTCGTATGGAGATGTAGGCTGCCCTTTATATTCAGCGTGTCTTTATCCCCGCCCATCTCCTCCATGCAGGAGCATGTGAAACCGCCGGATAATGTTGAGTTCGTGAAATCGATCGTGTCGAAGTTCCCCTTTGCCGTCGCATTCAAGTTCACCGGGCCATAGCCTCGTACGGTAGCTGCGGATCCGGAGTCCGCGTTTATCGATTTCACGACGATCTTCGAGTTTGCCCCTCCTACCCACTCATTATTTCCAATCGTCCATCCGCCGAACGTGCCTCCCGTCGCAGTGATCGTTCCTTTGGCGTACGTGCGACTGCCTGATACCTCGAAATTCGTCGTGCTTATGCTAAATCTGTTTCCAGAGATCACGATGTCGCCACGCTCCATGTTCAGCTGGTTCACGACATCGCCGGTGTGAACCTTCAGAGACAGCTTTTCTTTTGTCTGCTCGACTGTCGCTGCCGTCGTTTTTTCTGTATCTTCAAACAGGATGTGAAGGTCGGAACTGCTAAGTTCTACCATCGCTACCCTTTTTCCGGCCTCGTTATATCGTTTCAGTTCTTCTTCTGTGAAGTTATCGTCCGGGTCCAGCGAGTTAAACACGTTCTGGACCGCTTTATTGATTCCGAGGATATAATCGCGTACCTCATGATAATCTTTTAAGGCATCCGGGGAATTATTCTTATAGACTGACATTCAGCTCCTCCAGTTCCTTTTTCTGGTACTTCAGTGCTGCTGCAATTACGGCGTCGAGAGAGCGATAATTTATGCTGTAGAGCCCGCCATGCTCTGACACGATGTGGAACGGGTCGCCCGTTTCCAGCACTTCCTGAGCGATCAGACCATAATGTGGGCAGCCGTCGTTCCCTTCCTTCAGTTCATAGCTTATCGGCCGAAGTTTCACGAGAAACGCGAGCGCTTCCTTTTCGTCGATTCTCACGATGTTGTGCTTTAGTCTCCGGTCGGACCATGCAATCCATTCATCCGTCGAGAAAACGTCATAGCATCGGATGGTTGATTCCACATAGACTTCGCCCGGGGCATAGGCGCAGTTCCCGTAAACATCGCTGTTTACGTCTACATTGTCCGAATAGAACCAGCCGAGGTAGGTTGATCTTGACGTCGCCACCTTGCAATTTGACATATCAATCGAACAGCCATTAATGTAGGTGTCCGTCACCATGTCGAGTGTTCCCATGACATCGATGTTCGTTCCGGAGAGGTGCGCTGCTGTGATCTCGCCGTCCACGTTATAGACATAGGGGCCTCCCCCGTCGGACTCTGCTCTGAAGTTTCCGAACGCTCCGCTTGTTGCATTGATCGTGCCCTTCATCGTGAGATTTCCGTTTCCGTCCAGGACGAAGTTGTCGGAATTCACGACAAGCTGGCCGCTCGAGAAGTGAATTCCCTCGCTCGAGAGATTCACTTCGCTTGTGACATCGCCCTTCGACACGAGGAGGTCGATTTCCTGACTCGTGACGGAAAGTTTCGCCGAGACATCATCCGAGTAGTTCTTTAGCTCGATCTTAAATTTCTCGAGATCGTAGGACAGCTTCAGCGCATCTTCTCCGTTTTTATAAAAATATGCATATGCTTCCGGATCGAAATTATCTTCATCGACGTTTAAGCTCAGGAACCGGACCTTTTTCGTGAGATTGCGAAGATACTCCTTCACGGACCGGAGGTCGGTTAAGCTGTCAATCGAGATCGCCGGTGCTGTAAATGTACTCATCGTTCACTCCCCTGCTCCACAATCCTCGAGAGACCATAGAGTTTAAACTTGCCCTTCCCCTGTAGCCTGTACTGGTAACGCTCCGCGCGGCGAAGTTTTACCGGGATCTGGTATGAACCGCGGCGATCCGCTGTGATCGAGGCCATGCGGATCCAAATCGGAGAGTTATCGTAGCGTACGAGGAGTTCCACATAAGCGTCTGGGACAAGTTCCAGGTTTAGCTGCATCCGGTGAATTTTCTTTTTATTCATGGAGCCTTCCTCAATGAAGCCGGACTGCAGGCTCCAGTCAATCAGGCTCTCCTCCCCTTCCCCGTAGATCGTTCGGAGGTTTCCGTTCTGGTCAATGAGATAGAGCTTTCCTTCCGCGTAGCACGAGAAGCGAAGCTCGAGGTCGTCTTCTGTGTACCAGAGTTCCGCGCCCTGCTGCGATGATTTACGCATGTCATAGACATAGAGGTGCCACGTGTTCTTCTCATCCTTCAGAGAAAGGAAATATTTCGAGTCATACTGGTTTCCACGTGCTTCCGTGTACCGGATCCGGAGCTTATCGGATACCGATTCCGGGGTTGAGCCCTCGAATGAGACGATCGCGTTACGTGCTGCATAGAACACTGTCTCATCGACATGGCAGAGCGACTTCTCGCAGCCCTTCGCCGGTCCTCTGGCCTCGATCGTGTCGAGCGTGAAGTTCGACGGCTTCGTGCCGTAGATCGTGTGAATGTAATCCTCTTTAAAGGCGACGACATAACCCTGGTGTGCGATCATGCCCGTGAAGTCTCCGTCTGATCCGATTGATACTGCATAGGAGTCTGTACTGATGCCTTCAAAGCTGTTCCAGTTCAGCGGGTCCCCGAGCTTCGACGCATAGATCTCATGATTCTTCGAACTGCAGCCCCAGAGACGGTTGTTGAACTCGCAGATAAAATCCATGTCCGGGCACGAGCGTTTCGCACTGATCCCGGCGTCCTGCGTGAAGCTTTTTAAGGCAGTACCGTTCCCATCCGTCGCGATTATGACGATATAGTCGTCGCCTTTCTCCTGGATCACCTTCGAAACGTTCAGGTAGTCGCCGTAGCTCGTAAAGCCGGAGAGATTCACCGCGTCGTAGCGTTCAAAATTCTTCCCGATCCCGGTTGAAGAGATCTTCACGTAGGTTGAGCCATCCGAAACCGGTGTGACCGTTGCTACCGTAGTCTGCGTCCAGGAAGCCTCGATTTCCTTAAATGTGCCGTCATTTGTGTTGAAGACCACCTTATCCGGCCAGATGCAGACATAGGCACCCATCCCGACCATCGTTTTATCGGAGGCCGCAACCGTGCCGACCTTCTCGTCCTTATAGAAAAGTTCCGTTCCGTCCACGTAGAGGAGCCCGTTCTTCCAGCAGAGGCCGTGCGGATCCGCGAGTGTCTTCAGTGCGTCGCCCCGCTTTTTCCGGCAGGTGAGCCCCGGGAACATGTCTGACGAAATGTTCTTCATTTCCGAAAACTCGCCGTCCTTCAGGATCTCCGTTTCATTCACGCCCAGGAAGACACCGATATTTGTTTTTGAAACATTTATTGATGAAAGATTTGGAAGATTCATAGTCCCTTCACCTCCGGCTGCCGGTGCGTATGTGTCCGTGTCATCCAGGAAAGCCACGCATTCTTTTCTGCGTTATGCATTGCTGCATCGTTCATATAGTTCTCCGTCTCATCCTCGAGGTAATCGATCTTCGCCTTCACGTAGCTCGTATAGACCCCGGAGAAGCGGTCATCGAGGAGCATTACGGCGTCGCCCTCCGTCACATCGTATGGTATAAACTTCCAGACCTTCCGGAGCCGTTTCTTTCTGATGCCCATATTAAGCGGGTCTCCGATGTCGGTTCCGCCCTCTACTGCAGGCGAAACCATAAATGTGTGCGTTCCTTCCTCTGCGCCCGCTTCCCTCTTCTCCCAGAAATACTTCCGTGCCTCCAGGTTATTCTTTAAAGCCTCTTCCGCCGGTTCAAATTCAAGGAAGAGGTCAAAGATCTCCGCCTCAATCTCATTTAAAAACTTAAGCTTTAATGCAGCATCGACCGCGTTTGGCCGCATCAGGTCCACTTCATGTAAAATCTCAGATACTGTAAGTGCCATGCTTCACCTCCATCATTTTCCTCATCATCTCACACAGAGCGTTTCCATTTCCAAGAACGAAAAAGCGAGTGCCTAAGCGCCCGCCTTATCCGCGTTCACGATTTCTGTTACCACTTCCTGAAGGTTGAAGATCTTCGGCACCTCTTCGAGTGTTGATGTGCCTGACTCGACTCTACGCACCCAAATTCTTACAAGTCCACTCTTTTCTGTGAATGTCATAATCCATACCTCCTTACTCCATCATGCCCGCTACCAGCTCAGAGAGCTCCGCGACTGCATTGTTTGCATCCGCGAGCTGCTGGAGAAGGTTTCTCTTTTCTAGTTCCTCCGCCGTCATTTCACGCAGCACGAACCAGTACTCAGTGCCATACTGCATGCACTGTACGAGCTCAACGTTCGTCAGTTCCGTTGTGGTCTCTCCGTCTGTGATGGTCACATGCTCGAGTTTTCCCGCGAAATCTGCATCTGTGAGCTTCCTCGTGCTGATGAAGTTGTTACCGTTGAGGCCGAGTCCCTCCAGGGCTGTCCCATCAGCCAGCGTAACCGTCCATGTCCTTTTTTCCATGTTATCCTCCTTTTAAAAAGTTGATAGTATAGCAGGCTCATGCTGCTAATTTGTTGACGCGACATCCGTTTCCAATTGCCACCCATCCATGACTTAAACGAATTTTCTACATCCTTGTAGCTGATAAGACCGGCATCCAGCAGCCGCTTGTAGGCTTTCAGTTTTCTACGTTCTCTCGTGACGCTCTTCGGGTTAATCTTCCGAATCACTCTGCCAGTGCTCGTCAGCGAGTAGCCGATCTGCAGATGCCGGTAGAAGCCGGACAACTTGCAGATCCGTGTTTTCTTTTCGTTGATGATGATGCCATATGTCTCCGCTATCTGCTTTACGCCATTCAGGACGTTCTTCAGAAGTTCTTTACTGTCGCTGATCACGTACGTGTCATCCGTGTATCGTCCGAAAAACCGGCAGTCCATCACGATCGAGATATAGTTGTCGATCCGATACGGATGGACGATGCCGACGTCCTGGGATATCTGGTTCCCGATGTCGACGCCCTTTCGGAGCATCTTCTCGCCGGTCAGCAGCTTCGGATCTGCGAAGCGGTTCATCATCGGGTCGACCTTTCCGTGGTACATCTCAGCGATCTCTTCAGCAGAAAAGCGCGAGACGTCCGTCTCGAAGGTCCTGAAGATGTCACCGATCAGCTCCATGGCCACGTCCGCGACGTCCGGATCCTGCTCTCTCCGGATGAAGTAGTCGAGCGTGGTTAGGATCGGCGCGTGCCGGATATTGCCGTAGTAGCCAGAGAAGTCAACGAAGAGCACCCAGCCGTCATTGCTGCCGTTCTTCATGTAGTAGTGGTGCAGATCCTCCTCGAAGTGCCTCCGGTGGAAGCTGACGCCTTTGCCCTTCTGACTCGCGCTGTTCGTATAGGCCAGATATTTGTGGATCGACGGGCTGATCACTTCATCACAGAGCAGATGATTGACTGCCTTGTCTCTCATGATGTTGCTGGTGATGTACCGGCTGTGTCCTCTCTCATTGATCGGAAACTTTACGCCGGCTGCCGGCTTATACTTACCATGCATGAGATCGTCCTGGATCTTCGCCGTCTGAAGCAGCTGCGTCATCTCATAGAGTTGCGTCTTGTACTTGAAGCGGCTGCCTTTCATAGCCTTTGTGCCTTCCTCGTAAATTAAATTTGCGTCAAATAGTTTATTCATAGATTTTAACCACGCGATAGTGGCAGCGATCGTAACCGGCCACGTCGTGATTCGTGTTTATCGGCATCGCTGTCGAACGGATGACCCTTCCTTTCCCATTGCCGTGCGCGGGATCCAGCCCGATTGTATGCACGGTTGTGAAATCCGGGCGGACGCCGATCGAGTTCGAGGCGTTCCAGTTGTTGGCATTGCCGTTGTCGTTGACATTGCAGAAATTCGTCGCAGACTGAACATACAAGAGCCACCCGATGTTATTTCAAATGCTTCTTAAAACGATTGTCAGACTGCCGGAGGCCTTTTATCGTGTTGAACAGATGCTCGATCTCCAGCACGATGCCCGTGTACTTATTCTTATCAGCCGGAAGTACTTCTGCGATGTATTGCAGCTCATCCTGGAGCATGTTGCAATTCTCCATCGCTTTATCCCACTGCAGCCGCCGTTCCTCGTACTCTGGCCAGTACTCCGGCCAGATCGTGTTGGCTGCTCTCATGTGGACGCTGATGTCCTGGCAGAATGTCATCACTCGAGACCGTTCATGCTCGATGAACCAGAGGTTGAAGCCCTCCTCCTGCTCGCGTATCCTGCCGGCAAGCTCTTCCCGCTCGTCGTCTGCAGCGTAGGCGGTCACGGCCTTTAGGTGCTTCTCGAAGTGCTTCTCACTGTAGCCGAAGGTGGCCATCAGCTCGGCGGTGATCCGTTTTCTGATGTTGTAGACCATGTGCTGCGCTCGAAGCGGTGACTCCGATCGTTCACTCTTTGGGATGTCTGACATGCTTTGTTATCTCCTTATCCTCCCGGGCCACAAGGGCCCGGGGATGATTGATCAGTAGATCAGGAAAGCCGGGCGGACGCCGAGCGAGGCCGAGGCGTTCTCGTTGCCGGCATGGCCGGCGGCGCGGACATTGCAGAAAGCCGTCGCAGACTGAACATCGCGGAGCCACCAGATCTGCCTATTACCGATCAGATCCGGTCGTGCCTGGAAGAGTGCGAGCTGGCTCTTGTCTTCTCCGGTGTCGTAGCCGTTCTGCGCTCCACCGCCCCATGCGTAAGAGCCATAGACCATATGCTCGTTCATGAGATCAATCTGGCTATCGTACCAGGCCCATCCGGAACCCATGCCATTCGAAACGGCATTCGTCAGCAGTATCCGGTGCGTAAGGATATGGTCTGCGCCGAAGTCAGCTTTCACCGTCGCAAGGGCATTAGCGAGGCCGGAGGTCTTCATCTTGCTGCCGTTATATCCGCCCGTCGTGACGTTCGTGTCATTCATGACGCCGTCATAGAAGGACTTGTCAGGGATGACCAGCATATGGTGCGCGGTCAGCTCCGTGTCTCCGCAGTGGAGACGATAATCAGCGTGAGCTGCCCAGTACTTCCGTCCGTTGATGGTCCAGTAGCCACCGGTGCGGACCTTCTCGAACTTGCCGGACCGAATATCCGCGGACTGCTCCGCCGTGAAGCTCGTGCCGAGGTCATGCTCGAACGGCAGCGCGTTGGCACGGGCTGCGCCGTCTGCCTTGAGTGCCTCGATGAAGCCGTCGATCGTCTCAATGCTCTTGGCGTTGTTTCCGGCCATGCCGAAGACCTCATTCACAGCGGCGCTCAGATCGGTAGCGTTGGTAGTAAGTACAGCATCACCAACCTTAGCTGTCAAAGTTTTTATGTCGCTCGAGACCGTCTCCGTCTTCTTCTTTAAATCGCCTAAGAACTTTAGAACTTTTCCCGCGAAGACATGGATTTCCTCCCCCGCGTTAAACTCCGGGTATTCCGTTGCGACCGTGTCGACCGTGTTCAGGGTCAAGTCGGAGGCATCGGTGATGGTTGGTCCCGGATCTCCGCGATCACCCTTCTCCCCCTTCAGCTCTCCGCTGTCGAGTTTTGTCTGAACAGTGTTCGCGACGTTCGCTGCATTCGTTGCCGCCTCGTTCGCTGCTGCGACTGAGTTATCAATGTTTACCTGGATCGCCGTCACAATGTCTTCAGACGCTTTTGCGCTTGCAGAGCTTGCCGATGCCTTTTCAGCGTAATACTTCGCATTATCCGTATCTTCCCCGGTTCTCGTGCCAGTGTTTCCATGTGCATAGGACTCAGACAGATTTCTATAGTCCTTCAGTTCCTGACGGTCCCTGTTGAAGTCGGTGATTGCAGTATCGAAAGCCTGCTCTCGTTCTATTTCTCCGTTTACACGTGCTGTTTCTGCAGCTACGCGGCCTTCCTCTGCCGTGACTCTCCCGTTTTCCGCTTCTACGCGCGCTGCTTCACTCGTGTCGAGCGCACTTGTTTTTTTGTCGATACGTTCTTCGAGCTGTTCGAACTCTGTCAGCTGATCTTTCGATGCCGTTCCGCCGCCGATGACCGATTCCACGTAGAATGCGCCCTGGAATGACGCCCAGCGTATATTTCCATCCTCGTTTACAGCTCGGATGTTTGCGAATATCGTGCCCAGGTGCCGGCTCGTGCTGCTCTTCACCGTCCACGTGAGCGTGATCTCATCATCCGTCACCTCTTTATCGACGAGTGCAGTGTCCGTCGAGTTCGTGTCTGTGTAGCGCAAATCCAGGCGGAAGCTAAGATTAGCGAGGTCTATTCCGTCCGGGCACACGCGATCCAGTTTGAACACGCGTACGGCAGAATCCGTATCGCCTGCTGCCGCGATCGAAAGCTCCGACTCCGGGATAAACAGGGTTTTATTTCGTACCTTGATCATGTTCCCTCCTAATAGTCAAAAATGCCGGAATATATCCGGCATCGTCCATAGTTTCGCATGTTTAGTTCATCTTTGACTCGTCGAACGCCATCTTGTCGGAATAGCGGATCGCCGCCACCTCCTGGTCCTGTGCATTCTCGATCGCCTCCGCGAACATCTTCGGCACCATGACGGTCTTTCCACGCTTAATCCGCATGGAACGTCCGTTTACACACACGAAAAGGTCGCGCTTATGATTATCATCATACACGAGGCGCACCGGAACCATGCCGGTGTCTTTCTTCTCTTCAGATTTCTCGGTCTCTACCGCCGGAGCTGCATCCTCTACTGCCGGAGCTGCATCCTCTACTGCCGGAGCTACTGTCTCCACTACCGGAGTCTCTGCTGCCGCCGCCTTCTTCTTTGTCTCAGCCATATTTCCTCCTTGTATTTCATCCATGCAGGGGTATGCTTTCCACATACCCCTGCATTTCATTCGTCGCTACTTAGTTCTCCTCATGCTCGTTAAAGTGAGAGCATGTCTCGATGCGCACCATATACTGCTGCGTCAGGATCGCTACGGCCTTCAGTGCCTTCCAGCCTACGGTCGAACGCTGGTTCAGCGGATCGTTTGCGCCGGCGGAGCCGAGCTGCTTCACGATCGTCTCAAGACCCTCGCCCTCGAGTTTGGTAACTGCGAATGCGTCCTTTCCGACGATCAGCGTAGAGTACACGTCCTCCTGGTTCTTTCCGGCAGATGCCCAGATCTTCGCCTCTGATGTCTCGTAGAACTCAACACCGGAGAGGTCGAAAATATAGCCGTTCTTAAAGGACGAGTTATCCGTATAGCGGAACATGTCCTTATATTCCTGCGTCTGCATAAGGTCGAAGGAAACGTCCTGGTTGATGATACCCATGAACTTTCCCTTGATTCTCGGCGCGTTATGCTTCTTCAGGGTACGTACGGCCATCGCGATCGCGGTCGGTGTCAGCTTATTTTCCGCTGTCAGCGCTGCTCTCGATGTAACGGAACCGTCTGCGTACTGTACGTTCGTGCCGGCGTTAATTACCTCACGGGTTACAGTGTCAAGCGTGCGGCCCGCCTGATCACCCAGGCGCTCCTGTGCCTCCAGCACGTGGTTGTCGATCGCCGTCATCTGGAGAAGGTCGGTCAGTGTTACATAGTCGCCGTACTGCTTGAGCGTTGTGGTAACTGTGTACATGTCGAGCTTCTCACCGTTCGGTGTCACGCCCTCAGTTAATGCGGTCATTGCCTTCGGCAGCGGCTCAAAGCCTCTAAACTCCATGGTCTTTCCATGGTTCTTTGGGATCGACACCTGCTTGCCGAACTGATCGTGGATCAGAAGCGGTCCTACGAGACGGATCAGGTTGCGGTCATAATAGACCTTATTGTTTGAAGCCGAGAGGTCATTTCCACTCGCCTTCGAGTCCGTCGTGTTCATCGGAGTCGGATCCGGGAACTGTAGCGGTGCGAGATAAATTAAATTTCTTGTTCTAAACTTCATAAGTCCTCCTTCAGCCGGAGGACAACGTCAATCAAATGACACATGTCCACCTGCTGCTACCTGTCTATTAATTCGTTCAAAGTCTTCATCGGTGAACTTGGTAGGGTCCATAGTCACATTGACCTTTGACTGCTTCGAGGCCCCGTTCTCAAGCGGGCGTCCCTGTGCGGCGCGGATCTGCTGCGCGGTCGTAGCGGCTGCCTGCTGAGACGCTGCCTGTGCGGTCCGGTTCATCAGATCATTCACGTGGATCGCCTCGTAGGCCTGGAGCATGTTCCATCCCATGCCGAGGAGATCTGTGAAGCGCTGACCGGTCGTCGGATCATTCGCCTCCATCTGGACGTCAAAATCCGGGTACTTTGCCTGTACCTCAGGGATCTGCGCGTCCCAGGATTCAAACATCTGCTGGCGGCGCATCGCCTCCTGCTGCGCGCGCTGCTCGCCGAGAAGCGCTGCGTTCTGACGTTCGTAGGACTTCATCTTCTTAAACGCCTCGACACTCATGCCCTGCTCTGCAGCGGCCTCCGCCCAGAGGTCGTTCTTTCCCTCCAGGTACTGAATCATCGATGCTGCGGATCCATCCTGCGGCGCGTCCGGGTATGCCTCTACGAGGAGCTGAGCCATCCGCTTATACTCCTCGTTACTCTTCGTGAGTGCCTCCTGATCCTGAAAGCGGCGCTTAATCGCAGAGCTCATCTGCTGATCGTACTGTGCTTTCAACTCCGGATCACTCTTTAAGAGCGCCTTCAGATCTTTCGCTACCTTCTGTTCACCATTACTCTGCGACGGAGCGTGATCGCCTTCTCCTGCTCCATTACCTGCAGCGTCGTCTGTTCCAATGTCTCCGGTTCCAGCATCACCGCCGGCCATAGCGACTCCATTACCGGATGCTCCGTCTCCACCTTCACCAAACTGTAAGCTGCCTAAAAATAACTTTCTCATGATCATCTTTCTCATGATTTCTCCTGCGCGTCGGTGCGCGACCCCATAATCTCGGATCTCTCTCCGGTGTCTAAAATCTTTATAGCAAAATTAATTTTCGTATTCCCAAGCAATAGTAAACGAGGACGGATATTGGTACTCCACGATGTCGAGGCCTGCCTTCAGCATGCCCCACATCGTGCGGATGTCTCGTAGATCCTCCGGGAGGTATCCTTCCTTCTTCACGTGAATGTAAAGGAATCCCTGGCTCCCCCGGTAGTCGATTCCCTTTGCGTGCTCGCCCAGGCGGTCGAAAAGGTAAGCAGAGAGGCTCTGCGTCAGTACGGAGATCTTCGCGCACGGGTACTGGTGCCCATCCTTATCCGCTTTCGCGTGACCTGACACTTCCAGGAAGAATTCTTTCTCGTTCTCTCCTCCGCGGATCTCCATTACTGCCCACCTCCTACTGCTGCCCGGTTATTTGTTTCCTCCCGCATCTTCGCAGCCTGCGAGTTCTCCTCTTCCTTCGTCGTTTCCCCGAGCTGGTTCGTCGATAGTTTCTTCTCACCCGCGCTGGATCCTGCCTTTGGTGCCGCCGCACTTGCGTCCGGGAACATGTCCATGATCCTTGTGTCTCCGGTTATTTCTGCGATGATCTGACCGAGGCCCTGTACAAGCGCGGTCAGCTGCTGGAGCTTTAAGAACATCTGCTGATTCTTCGATACCTCCTGGATGATCTCATCCTTATCGTCGAAATCCATCATGCGGAGCATCGGGAGCACCTGATCCGCGAGCTGTGGATTGAAAGCGCCGATGTTAAAGAGTTCCTTCGCGAACTCGTTCTGTGCAATACGTGAGTACGGGGAGCTCTTCTCCGCGCCGACCTGGATGTCGTAGATCGGTTTCCGGCCGCCGGCGAAGCGACCGAGGGTCTCGTCAAAGACGGATCCAGGCACGAGCTCTGCCATGTTCTCGTTCTCCTGGGCGCCGTTCTGCCCGATCCCGACCATCTGGTAGTAGGTCTTGTTATCCATGATGATCCGATAGGTACGCGGGACCGTGTAGAACTGCTGCATACGGTTAATCACCATCTCGACCATGTCCTTAAACGAGTTATAGGACATCATGTTCATCGCGCGGGAGGTCTTCGAGGATGCCTCCTGAAGTGCTGCGATCGCCGAGGCTGCCGTTACGCCTCCGGTTGTCGCTCCCTGGGAGAAGTCACGGTTACCGGAGTTCTCCTTCAGCTCCTCCTTCTTGTTCTCGAGGGTCTCCACGTAGATCGACGGGAGCTCTGCTGCCGTGATCGGCTTAATGTCGTCCGGATTTCCTGTATAGTGCACGAAGGCCTTTGTGAAGTCCGCGTATTCGTCCTCCGAGATGTCTGCGCCTTCCTTCGCAAACCAGCGCGGGCGGGATGCTGCGAGTGCATTTTGCATGATCGCAAAATCGAGCTTATCGATGTATTCCTGCGGTTCCCGCATCATGTCGATGTAACCGAAGCCGTATGGTGCATCCTTTACCGGGAACATGACATCAAACACGAACGGATAGAGGCCGTCCTCATACCAGCCGCCAGCACACCGATCGTCATTCTCCGACGCATATAGGACCCTCCCGTTACAGAACTTACAATAGTGCAATACCGTTTTCGGGAAGATCTGTCCCGCGATCTCGACGCCTACCGTCTTCTTGTAGTACCAGTCATAGACGATCGTCTTTTCCGAGAGGTTCAGGTCATCGTCCGAGTCATAGTGACTAAGCTCCGACGTCGTGATGCCGCCAGAGAGATTCCCGAGGATCTCCGGGTAGGTGTCCCGGAGAGTCGTCGTGTCGTACTCCTGGAGGATGAAGACCTCTTTCGATTCCTGGATACTGTTTATCCCTGGCTCCCAGCGCATGTTGAGAGGGTCGATGCGTTTCACCTCGACTTCACCGATATTATCCTTCAGCGGGTTCCAGAAGATGCCATAGACGCAGAAGCCGTCCTTTATCTTCTCAAGCTGCGCCTCGTAGTAGACGCGCTCAAAGTTGTTTCGGCCCAGGATCACCGGCACCACCTTCGAGAGGATGGAAGCCATATCCTCGTCGGACTCTTCACGCGCGAGGATCGTCGGCTGCGGATAATTATCCATCGCGTCCGCCAGCTTATTATTGATCGCGTTTAAGAGATACGCGGATCCACGCTCCGGGAGGCTCTTCTTCTCAGCTTCCGTCTTCATCCTCGTGTACTGCTGCCGGTAGTAGCGCTCGTTCTCGATGAGCCGGCTCTCCATCATCTTCATCTTGTCCCAGTACTTCTCACAGCGGCTTTCCGCTTCCCTCACTGTGTAGTCCGTGATCGGGAGGGGGCTCGTCACGTTCGTGACGCTCCCCTTCGCCTCACTCTTCGTCGGGTCCTGCATTGCCGGCATCCCGCCGTCCTGATTCCTAGCCCGGTTCATGTTCCGGGCGGATAATGCCTGCTGCCGGGACCGCTGCACCTCTGCCGCCGCTGCTTCGGCAGCCGCTGCATCCGCAAGCTCTCTAAATGCTGCATCCTCAATATTCGTTCGTTTTGCCATCATTCCTCCTAGATTCTGTAAGTCCTTGTCAATGCATGCCCGTATTTATCGTGATACTGGTTCAGTGGATCCCAGGACGGGGTCTTCGCCTCGATCATGTTCTTTCTCGATGCGATCGGGTTTGCCATGCAGCCATAACGCCACTCATCGTAGATATGGTCCTCACCTGATGTATCGACATCCTCCACGTTCCGTTCGTCGTACACGAGGTTCGGGATTGTGCGGATGAAGTCCTGACAGGTGTTAAATACCTGAAACATGGGATAGCCCATCTTGTCGAAGGCCAGGCGGTAGTGACATTGCATGAGACCGGCGATACGTTCATGGTCGCCCGGCTCAAAGTAGATGTGCTCTGCTTCCATCGCCTCCGCGACGGAGACGCCGGTCGACTTATTCCAGATCGCCGGGTCCGCGATCGATCCCGTGTTTATCTTTCGGCCTTTCAGAAGTGGATCCGAATGCTCGATCTCGTAGATCTTCCGTGCCTGCTCGTGCGGATCCTGCTTTACACCTTCATTTGGGGTCGATGTGCAGCCGTAAAGCTCCCGGATCCGGAACATCCGGCCATCGCCATCCACCGCATACCAGCCGACCGCGTACGGACGCGCATAACCGAAGTCGTAGGTCCGGAAGACACGCCACCAGTCCGGGATCTCAAACGGCTTAATGACATGCGTCCACTGATGGGAGTCGTAGCCTGCCGGATCGTTCCGGAACTCTGTGAAGACCTGTCCGGTGAAAGAGTCCCAGTTTCCGTAGAGGAGCGCGTTCCTTTCTGCCTCCGGGAGCGCCGCCAGGTGCGTTACGTAGTTTGGGTCGTTCTCCATCAGCTTTTTGTTGTCGAAGACCGACGCCGGGATATAAACCCGGGACTGTGCCTTATATTCAATGCTTCCGTCCGGTGCTTTTACGCGGACTACCTCTACGATCGGCTTTCCTGCTTCTCCTGCTGTCACAAAGCGGCTTTTCACCCAGCCGTGGCCTACGCCGCCCGGGTTCGCGGTCGACCGGATGTAGACCTCTGTATCCGGGCCGTTCGGTCGGTTACGGGACTTCAGATACTCGTACTGCGTGCTTGTGAAGTGCGTAAGCTCGTCGAAACCGATGAAGTCATACGCGAGACCCTGGTACTTATACTTGTCGTTTTCTGAGTTCAGGGAGCCAAAATCGATCTTCGCGCCACTAGGGAATGTCCAGCGGTGCTCCGTCATGTTGTAGGACGCAGACGGGTAGATACGCGGGTAATAGTTATAGGCCTTATCGATGATCTCCTTTAGCTGCGGAAAGGTTCTTCGGAGGATCAAGCCCTTATACCACGGGATCTCCACCTGGCGGAGGGCCTCAATCACGAGATAGTCCGTCTTCCCGCCTCCAGCTGCGCCGCCATAGAGCGCTTCATACTCCGGGCGGCCCATCATCATGGCCTGTTTCGGTTGCGGAGACCAGACGACATTCCCGACTTCGTCCGCCCGGATCTCCTTCCCTCCTCGGAAATATTTCTCAACCTCCATTTGCTTCCGCCTCCATGTCCTTCTTCTTTGCCTCCTCGATTGCTGCAGCTTCGAGTTCCTGGAGAGAATCGTTCCGGACTACGATCTCGACGGTGCCGCCTGCCTTCTTCTCGTCTCCCATGTCAAGTTTCAGGTTCCGGTTCATCTGGTAGTCCTTCGGCTTACGGTTCGTGAGGTAGAAGATCATCGCTTTCACATCCGGCTCCAGGAATATTTTCTCCGTGTAGAGCACCGGCTTCCCGTTCTCGTCCACGACCGGAATGCCCGTCTTCTTATCGACGACCTGATTCGTCACTTCCGTGATTCCACCGATCGCGGAATGGAATAGCGCATTCTCCACAAGTGCATCCGCATACGCGCGCCCGTTTTTTAAGGCGTTCGATAAGTCTTTTGATTTTTTCTTCCAGGCGCAGAAGGTCGAGTGCGCGACACCGATGTTCTTTTCGATCTCTTCATCCGTTAAACCGTTACGTTTCCAGGTCGTGATCACCTTTAGAGACTCCGGCGTGACCCACTCGTTCATCAGGCAGCGCCTGCTGCCGTTCTCCGATTTCTTCCTCTTTCGATCCCCTTTCGATGACGATGTTTTTTTATTTTTCGCGTTTAATGAAAGATTATTTACGTTTTCATTTACGTTTTCAGTTTCTTTTTTCACTTTTGGGGGCTTTCTCGTTCGATTTTCGTTCATAAATACCTCCCCTATCGACTCCATGATACGAAAAAGCAAACGTTCATTCCCAAGCAAAGAAAAAGAGGACCCGTGATGGGTCCTCCTCTAGGTGCTGCATGCTTATTATGCCGGATCTGAAGAAATTCGAATGCAGCGGTTCTCAAACTTCTTGTAGGCATCAAAATAAAGCTCATCCTTGTCGCCTTTATAGGTGCACTCATAGTACATGCCGTCCGGTCGAGGCGTCGAAAGCAGCGCCTTCTGATTCTGCAACGTTTTACAATACCAGACGACATACACGTCATCCATATCCATCATCGGTACATGGTCCGTCACATCCGTATGCTTATTTGTGTACTCTGCCACCTCGCTTTTGCATACATCGATAAATTCCTTACTTGTCATTTTGCTTCTTCCTCCGTTTTTTCGTTGTTCATCTTCTTCAGTTCGTCCAGCTCCTCCGCGGATGGTGAGAGGGTGTCGAACGTAAATGTGTTGGTTTCTGTGTCTGAGCTCGTCCAGATGTCCTTCCCAATCGCAGACTTCCACTCCTCCGAGGTCACCTCTACAGATCCGCCCCGCCAATCGATCAGCAGCCAAAGAAGAGCCTGCTGGTTTACAAGCATCGTCTGCAGAGCCCGGATCTGCCCCTTCTTCGTGTCGTTCATCTTCTTCAGCTGCTCCACGAGTTTCTTCTCGTAGCGGAGCTCATTCTTATACCACTCAAGATTTTCTTTCAGGGTCTTCACGAGGCCCTTTCCCTTTTTCGGTTTTACGGCTTTAGCCATCGTTTTCATCCTCCTCTTCCAGTTCCCACGTGATGTGTCTACACAGTGAGCACTTATAAAATTTGTCGGTGCAATATTTTTTCATGTAGTCGTCCCGGTCGGCCTTATTCGTGAACAGTACCTGTGTCCGCACGTCCCCATCCATCGACGGCAGCTTCTCGCAGCTTATCGATGGCGTGGATCCGCATCGATTGTAGCTATGGCTCACGTAAAACGGGCACTTCACCTTTATCGCCATCGAGTTCCAGTCGTTCTTCGTCATTTCTCTACTCATGCTGTCCTCCCTCTTATGTGCTGTAGCGTATGAATGAATACTCCTGGAACGGGAAACCGAAACTGTCAAATCCGGTTTCGACGGAGTCTTTATCGAGTACATAGCCCTGCTCGCGGAGGCGATCCGGGACGGTCGGCTCCTCACGCCAGGACGAAGCGTTTACGACTTCTGTCCGCTCGACCGGATGCTCCAGGTTCCGGCTGCAGGTATAGCGCTGGCGGAACGGGTTCGCAGGATCATCAAATGTCTTCTTCGTCTCCTTCACGAAATACTCTGCGAGGCCCTGGAAGTCCCGGTTTTCGTAGAGCGGCGTCATGTGCTTTCCGCCATGTGGCCACATCTTCTGCAGGAGCTTTCCGATTCCTTCGATCCCGTTCATCACAAGATGATGGTGGATCGCATGATTATGGTATTCGGTGACCGCGATCCACTTAAACGGCTTCCCATGTTTCTTGTAATAATCCCGCATCTTCCGGATGAACCGTTGAAGACATACCTTCGCCGTCTCCGGATCCGGGCGATTCTCTTCGCTATAGGTCAGGACCACGTGCCAGTCATCGGATGTGAAGTTCCCGATCATGAGCCTTGTCAACTTCTTTATCGCCATCTTCTCGTTATTCCGCTTCACCTGCTCCGGGGTAGGCTTTATTCTCTCTCCCCGCTTAGCAGATGATGCATAGGTACGCATAGAGTGATACTTCCGAACATCTATTCTATTTCCGAATCTCCATGTCTTCTTCAGGTACATGATGATCACTCCTACGCATTGTCGTAAAGTTAATGGCTATAACAAGTTTCATGGGATGCCCGTCGGCATCCCATCCGGCAGCGCCGGGAAACGTTTCTTCTGGTCCTTTTCCTATTAGGTAGAGACTAGATCGCGAAAATATTCATGATGATGAGATAGACGCAGCTGAAAATCGCAAGCACGAGTGACAGCAGCGTCACGAAGAGCCTCGCCCTGGTTCTCGCCTTCATCGCCTGGTCTAAGAGGATCATCATGGTGTAGGTGCTCACAGACCCAATGAAAACTCCGAGCATGATTCTTCCGATAATCATAAGTTTGTTCTCCTGCTGCTAGTCGCTGATGATCCAGTCCTCAGACAGCATATCTGCCTGCGAGGCAAGCCATCCTACCTGGACTCCCTGCGTTCCTACAAATGCGATCGCTCTTTTTCCCATCGTGTCATGGGTAGCGTTTATCACGCGCCCATCAATCGTAAACGAAAGATCCGTGACCAGCACAAGGTACTGATCCTTTCCATTCCATCCTTCGCGTTTAATGTGTGCTCCTCTTTTCAGAGCTTCGAGTGCTTTTCCGAATGTCATCGTATTCCTCCGTATCTTTCAAAATTTCTTCCCATTTTCTAAGAAGATCGCGAAACTCTTCTATCTTTTCACGATCTTCCGAACGAGTTTCGCTTCAATCGCCGCTTTCACTTCCTCCACGGCGTCAAGTGCAGCTGAATACCCTACGCCGTACCGGTTAAGTTTCTCTGCGATCCACTTCGGAGATCGCTTCTGGCCTAGAAACATTTCGATCTCGTCCCGATAGATCTCCGCGATGCCGGCCTTCTCAGTTTCCGTCGCCGGCTTCACTTCCGGTGCTGCTGCAGTTTTCGTTTCCGGGGCAGCAGCCTTCTCCATAGATCCTGCTGCTTGATTCACTGTATATTCTGTTACCTTCGGCGCTGGTGTCAGGTCCTTCCCTGGCGTCTTCCAGTGCATCATGAAATCTGTTACCGCCTGGAAGCAGCTTTCGCAGAAGTCCATACCGTCCATCTCGCCCTCAACCGGCGTGATCGTCGGATGATCGCCCGCTGCATCCCGCACCTCCTTCACGGAGAACCGCTTCGGAACATTCCGAATCTCCGCCCCGCAGCGGTCGCATAATACAATTACTTTTCTCAAAGCCTTCTCCTTTCGTAGACAAAGCCATGCTGCCGGAGATGATGCCGGCAGCGGTAAAAGCAGATGCCAGAGGATCGCTGATCCGCAAGCATGCACGCGTACCAACCCACGCGCGGGTTTTATTTATTCTTGTCGCGCTCTTTTTTCCAGCGCGTAAGAATCCTCTTTGGCAGCTTCGCTTCTCCACGAAGCGCTGCTGTCACCATGTCCCATTCGAGACACCATTTCGCCCGTGCATCCGTGTCGCTTCTGAACGGGTCCTGTTTCTCCGGTCCCTTCTTCACCATACCTTCAGCCTCCCGATGCCATTCTCCCAGACGACGCGGGAGGAGCGGATCCGAAGGAGTTCACGGCGATGACGGCGGAGCTCCTGCCGCCGCTTCTCGCCCTGGAAACTCGTGTAGGCGATCGATCCGATGAAGCCTGCGATGAGAACGCTCCACGAAGCGCCTGCTGCCGGTACGTTCCCTTTTCCAATGCAGACGGCCCCCATGATGGCGACCATGCCCATGAAGAGCATTACCGCATGGATGAGGTCCCAGAGGTACGAGAGCGTGATCCTGCGCGCGATGCGCTCTAAATTCTTATTTCTCTTTCGGTTCTTCATAGATCCTCCTACACGACTCTTACTTCGAAGTCTTCTTTATGTGATATACCGGCGAGGCGCAGCGCCTCCAGTACGGCCTCGTTCTTATTCTCTGCTACGACCGAGAACAGGCGCATGTACTCATACTGTGGGGTGATCGTGCCCGGGATGAGCCCTCGTGAGACAGACACGATAAAGCTCTTAGTCCGGTTCATACAGTTTCCTCACAATCTCCTGGAGCTCCTCACGGGTGACACCGAGATACTTCGCGAAGCGCGTCTTAAATATCCGGTAGTTCGTCCGCTGACAGGATTTATCACATACGCCAGGGATGACGCCGTCCTCGATCTTCGCCCGGATCCATCCCTCTGACGCCACGAGGATCCGTGCTGCTGCCTTCACAGACAGGCACTCGCAGCCAGGATCCATATCGGTTACGCATGCTGATCTTTTCATTCCGGCATCTCCTCTCTTTTTGACAGAACCTCCAGGATCTTCGCAACCTGGGGACCGGTGAAGTTCTGCTGCGACGATTCAAACATCGCCTTGATCTTATAGAAGCGGTACATCTTCACTTCATCGAGATTTAAGCTTCCGTCCTGGAGATGCGCGAACTCATCGTCGATCAGAGTATCGCAGAGCTCCTCATAAAATGCTTCAAACTTTTCCTTTCTCATACGTCGCCTCCATAGATTGCAAGATGGACAAGTTTCTTTATCTGTTCCCCGTTAAACACGCGGCCCGAGTCCTCGACCACCTCCAGCATGTAGCTAAGTCGATAGCCGGCTGCCCCGTAGATCGAGCCGTCCGCTATCCCGATCGAGTCGAGATCCGGCCTCAACCGGTCATAGAAATCACGAAATCTTTCTTTTCTCATAGTTCCTTCCTTCTCCGTGCAGTCCATCTACCCGCCGCGCAAATGGTTTTACCGCCAGCCAGGCGGGTCTATATTTTTTCAGGAGATTCTTAAATCACGACGGGTGGATCGGCTGCACGGAGGATGACTAAGCGAGCGCGTTTTTCAGTTCCTCTGTTCCCTCTCGAGCTCCAGCATTTTGTCAAACAGCCTTCCCAGTCGTTCCCTCTTTTCCGCGTCGTTTACCGTGCCTGCCTGCATGCAGAGATCCGCGAGCTCCAGTGCCCGCTTAAGCTCTTTCTTTGCGTCAGCGGCCTTTGCCACCGCAACGGTCATCGAGAGGCACATCTCCGCATGGTCCACGTTTCCAGGCAGTGTGATCAGTCCCCATTTCGCCTCTTCTAATGCGATCTCAGAGATCTCCTTTTTGGCCTCCGTGATCATCGCTGCCGCCTTCGCCAGTGCTTCCATTTTCTCCTTCGTCATACTCTTTCTCCTTCTTTCTGAAACCGCGCGAGCCCTCCGCTCTCCACGAACTCCATGCACTCCCGCTTCGTCCGGAACTCCCGGAAGAGCCCGTTCTCTGCCTCGGCGAAATACTTCTTCGCGATCCAGTAGCCTTTCTTATGAGCATACGGGACGCGGAAGTTGCAGCGTGTGATCGTCACGCCTGGAAAATCCTCGCAGTGAAACCGCATCATGGATCCACCGATCGCGTCGAAGCTTTCACCCGCCATCATCCATTTGAATTTCTTCATGCTCTCCTCCTACCATTTTCGTGAGGTCACGAAAATGGTCCGCTTACTCCTTCACCGTCTTGCTGTCGACCAGGACTTCCCACGAAGCACTCCGGCCATCCCGGTAGATCCGCCGCCCGCAGACCGGGCAGTTCACGGTTCCGTTCTGGTAGTCCGCAAGCTTATCTCGATCCAGGTACACATGCATTCCGCAGGACGGGCACGCAAAACCGTACATCGTGAGAAACCCCGTCTCCTGCGTTGGCACGAAGCCGCCGAATCTGGTCTTCATGTCCATCAGGCTCTCCTCTTCCTGCAATTTCTTGTCGAGTTTCTCCCGGTACGCCTGGTAGCGCTTGCCCTGTCCGTACCACTCCTCGGCGTCTTCCATCTTTTCGACGATCGCCGCACGCTCCAGCCTCGTTTTCGAGATCTCTCTATTGAGCATCGCGATGATCCGTTCCTTTGCCTTGTCAATCTTGTTCATGATTCTTCCTCGTCCTCTGCCATCACGAGCGTACCCGGCATCGCCGTGCTCTGAATAAACTTCACGCAGTCATTAAGGCTTTCGAGCTCTACCTCGGTTCCATCCTCCATTCGCACATAGCGGCGCTTTATGTCGGCGCCTATGAAGCTGTCATAATTTAGGACCTCTACGATCTGTTCCTTTGGGTACCCTGCCAGTCTGCATACGATGGTCATTCCGATTTGACCTTGTCGGTGGTTTAATAAACTCTATGTTCTCGAAGAAATTGTGCCAATCTTCTTTAGCCATCGCATGTTCTCCTTCCTTCGGCCAATGCCAGCTGCTCCGCCTTGATGGCCTTCTCAAGCCGCTTCGCCTTGATAGCCTTCTCAAGCTTTCCTCTCTCCACGAATCTTTTCGCGGCGATCGGGCCGCCGAAGACCTTCTTATACCCGGAGTCTCTATCCTCGACGATAAAGTCGTGCTGCCAGATCGAGCCCTGGTAGATCTCGATGCCCCTCTGTTCAAGCTCCGTGATCGTCACGCCCGGGAAATCCTCGCAGGCATATCGGTAGGTGTGGCTGCTGTCTTCGTGCGATTCGCTGATCCGTTTCCATTCGTAGTTCTTCATCGGTTCCTCTCTCCTTCGGCCAATGCCGGCTGCCCCGCCTTGATGGCCTTCTCGAGCTGCCCGCTCTCAACAAACGCCTTCGCTTCCCTGAGCGTTCTGAACTCCTTTGCGAGGAATCCCAAAGGCGTTTCTATAGCAAAACTGCGATACAGCCATCTACCGTTGTCATATGTATGCGGAATGTATACCGCATTGCTGTATACGAAAACGCCAGGGAAATCTTCGCATGTGTATTGGATACTCTTTCCACCATCCTCGAATACTTCTGTACTCGTCTTTACCCATAAATGTTTCATGTCCTTGTCTCCTTGTTCACGTAGCCCACGCTTCCGCCAATGCCGGCTGTTCCATCAGAAGTTCCAGCCGTCCTTCTTCATCTCCTCGTAGCTGTCGTATCCGTACTTCCACGCTACGATGTCCTGGTAATCCTCCAGCGGAATCAGTCCCATGTTTGTCTCTACCATCTCTCCGGTTGTGTTCATTACGATTCTCCTTTCTCTATCGCCAATGCTGGCTGCGATGCTCTGATGGCCGGTGCTGGGTGGATTAGACCTGCTGTACCTCTTATAAAATTGCACTACGCAATTTCCTGGGCAAAAAAATAGCTTGCAAATTGTTCTGGCTCAATATTAAGGAGCTTGCAAATCTTTTCTGCTTCTTTCAAGCTCATCGGGCGCACATTGTTTATCTTCTGATTAGCTGTCGCAGTTGCTATTCCCAAGCACTCTGCGAAGTCTTTTTGGCTCAGACCGAGTTCAACGAGCCGTGCTTTCATTTTTCTTGTATTTATCATTGCCTTGCCTCCTTTATCTGAAATTTAGCACTATGCAAAATCACTGTCAATAGCATTACGCAATATTTTTTGCCGTTCATGCACTTATGTATTGCGCATTGCAAATTTACATCATATAATCGTTCCGAAAGGAGGTCCACTATGACAAACATCGACATTGGCAAGCGTATTGAAAGTGTTCGCGAGGAACAGCACTATTCTTTAGATGAAGTAGCGTCACGAATTGGAGTCGCCGCATCTACTGTTCAGAGATACGAGAAAGGTAAAATCGCTACCATAAAGTTGCCGGTTATTGAAGCCATTGCAAAATGTCTCGGAGTAAACCCGGCGTGGTTGATTGGTAAATCAGACGTCAAAGTTCTCCCAAAGCCAGTTTCCGCAGAAATCAGCACCGTCGAAATTGAATTGTTGGAAGCGTACCGTGACGCCAACGAGCACATCCAGTACGCCGTACGGAAGCTGCTGGATCTTAGTAATTAAGAATTTTTTGTAAGTTTAAAGGAGAGTATTTATGAAAAAGGTTCTTTGCTTTTTTACGCTTGCTTTATTTTTTGGAGCATTTAATTCCGCATTTCTTTTCCTGCTTGTACTTATCGGGAAGGCCATGCCTTTTTTAGCTAAGTATGATTTGTTTTGGTCGCTGCCATCATTGCTTTCGATGATTGTGACGCTTGAGATAGTCGGTAAATTATTCGTTCCTCAAATCATGGCTACACCTATGAAAGTATTAGGCGCTCTGATGGCGGTCACCAATTTTATCGATCTTATAGTCCTGGTTACTGGCGGGGATTCCGTGAACGGTTATCGCTCGGTCATGCTCATTATTATCGGTATCTGTTTCATTCGTTGGTCTAAAGATTACAAAAATGGGGAGACGTTTTAACTAGCAATTTTGTCCATCACATTAATTTAGTCGAAGCTTAGTCTTAGAAAGGAGCACGAAATGTTAATCAACTGCCCTGAATGCGGGCATCAGATTTCAGATCAGGCGTATGCGTGCCCGTACTGCGGGATGCCAATGCAGCAGAGATCGAGCGTCCCCAGACGCTCGGCTCCTGCGATCAGACAGAAGAACATCGCGCTTGACCGCCTCCCGAATGGATACGGGACGATCCGGAAGCTCTCCGGCAGGCGGACCCGGCCATATGCCGCCTTCGTGAATCCTCGCCGCATCGTGAACGACGAGAACCGGAAGTCGCACTACCAGTACGATCTTCTCGGCACGTACCCATCGCGGGCGCTTGCGATGGAGGCGCTCCTTGATTACCGGCGGAACTCTTATAACATTAAAGACGCGAAGCTTACCTTCGCGGAGGTTTATAAGCGCTGGAGCGAAGTATATTTTAAGCTGCCTAAGATCGCCCCGAACACGGTCAATGCCTATAAGACTGCCTACCGGAACAGCGTGCAGCTTTACGGCATGATCTTTCGTGAGATCCGGAAGCCGGATATGCAGCGGATCCTTGACGATGGCCGCGGTCGGAGCTCCGCGATCCAGCTCACGACCCTCTGGCACCAGATGTACATTTACGCACGGGAATATGAAATCTGCTCGAAGGACTACACGGAGTTCCTTGATACGAAGCATATCGCAGTGACGGATCCACACGTGCACCGGAGACTTACGCCTGACGAAGTAGAAGCCCTCTTCAAGTACGCGGAGAAAGGGCTCTTCCCTTCCGTCTATGCGATGCTGATCGGGACCGGCTGCCGCATCAACGAGCTCCTGACGTTAAAACGAGAGAACGTGCATTTAGAGGAAGGTTATATCGAGATCATCTCCTCGAAAACGAAGGCCGGCATGAGAATCATCCCGATCCACCCGCGGATCCGAAAGTACATTGAAGCGTGGATGAACGACGAGTCCGGTTCCCAGTACCTCATTCACGGGAACCGTAACAACCACGTCGGGTACTCGAACTTCAAGGATAACTACATGGCCCGCTGCAAGTCCCTCCTCGGTATCGACTTTAAGCCGCACGACTGCCGGTATACGCTCGCTTCCCTCATGAAGCAGTGCGAGGTCGACGAGTACGCCAGGAAGAAGATCCTCGGACATACGATCCCGTCTATTGATGTGACCAATGCCGTCTATACAGAGATGCCGCTCGAGTGGTTTGCGGCTGAGATGGCGAAGGTCGACTTTTTTTACCGTTAATTTGTTATTAGTTTGTTACTAGTTTGTTACTACCAAGCACGATTTTCACACTTTTTCGAAGGTTCTAAGCACATTAAAAATGGCGTAAATACGTGGGTTTTCCACGTATCTACGCCTACATGTCAATATACACAAAAGATCGAGGTCTTCGTGATTTTAATTCTTCCTTCTTTCAGCAATTTGCCCACAGCACGCTTGAAAGCGGCCTTTGACATGCCGAAATCCCGCATAATTTCGTCAGGTTGAACAGTTTTATCGGTGTAAGGTACATGTCCTTCGAACTTTTCCGTCAGGATCGCGAGAACCTCATCGGCATTTCGCTCATAATGATAGGTCTTAATTTGATCATTCTGTATAACCGTCGCCTCTTCGTGCTTCTTTGTATACATCGTGGCGGCGAGACGCTGGCTGTGATCGACGTACAGATAGACCTCGACCTGGTCGCCGGCCTTAATCTCGTGGCGCATCTCGTGGTATGGCAGAAGCACATCACGCTCGAGTCCGATGTCCACGAACGCACCGATCTTCGTCACATCCTTTACGAGCACCTTCGCGATATCGCCGACCTGCATGAGCGGCTTTCGGGTCGTCGCAATCAGACGGTCACTCGAATCCTTGTACACAAACACGGAGAGCTCATCTCCGATCGTCTTCCCTGCCGGCACCTGCTTCTTCGGAAGCAGCACCGAAGCACCCTCACTGTCTGCGAGGTACACACCGAAGTCCTTCTCTCGCGCGATCTTCAGTGTCTGGATCTTTCCTAATTCAATCATGTTTTTCCTCTTCTTTCTATTACGTACAGGCTGTCCGCATGCCGCGGTACGCCCTTTTTTTATACTGTATTTCAGGCCAATGTCTCCATCGGCATGCCGCCCGTTCAGCTGCGGATAAACTCTACATTACAGTAGACCTCGCCGGCAGGGCTCTGGAGGCTGACGATCAGCCCGCCGTCTGGTGACGATCCATATTTCGGAAGCATTGTATCCCCGAGCACGGCCGCCTTACGATACTCTGCGCGGATGCGACCAGCGTGAAAACGCTCTTTTCCACCGGCTGCCTCGGTGAGCACCTCGTCGGCGATCGCGATGTACTGTGCGTTGTTGACGTGATGATTACTGTCGATGTGATGCGGCTGCACGAGGATCGGTGCGGCTTCCGTGAGCACTTCCGGTTCCGTGATCTTTCGCTCGCTGGCCGGGAGCGCCAGCACATCCCGCATCTCGCCGAACGGCGTCAGCATATCCTCGGTGATTTTCGCAGGACGCATACGCTCGGTGTCATAGCAGAACCAGAGGCTGTCGGCGCGCAGGATGTAGGCACCGGCTTCGTCCTTGATCCAGAAGTTACGGTGTGCCAGCACGCCGCGGAAGGCATGCGGGCAGGTGCCGATCGTGAGGCGCTCACAGAGCTTCGGCATGCGCTCGATATAGATGTCCCAGTAGCTAAGCAGCCAGGCGCGCTTCATCTCCCGCAGATAATCGACCGTGAGGCCGACCTCCGTCGAGTGGAAGGTACTGCAGTCCTGCAGGTAATTCACGACCGAAAGTATCGTCGCCTGCTCATGCTCGTCTGTCTCGGAATAGCGGACCCGCTCGTTAAATTCGTACATGCGTTACTCTCCTTCTGTGCTGTTGTATGGAACTGTCTTCGCTTCGTCTGTGCCTGCAGTGCAGCCATCATGTGGCTGGACTGCGTCTGTGCCCTCTGGCTGCTCTGTGTGTTCGAGATCCTCCGTAGCACGTGCCCGTGCTTCGGCGTCCTCCTCGGCGGAGTGCGTGTGCATGTACGGCTTATCGAGCTGGATGATGCAGCGCACATCCGGATTCTCGATCTGCATCCGGTTCTGGATGCCGTGCAGGAGCTGGTTTTCTTCTTCCTTCGTCAGGTTCCATGGTGTGATGAGATCGAACACCAGGTAGATGAGCTTCTGCGTCTGCGCACCGTTGCTGCCCGCGACGAAGCTGTGCTTCGTATGCTTCTCTTTTGCGAGCTGCGCGACGTCGGAGCTGTGCCGGATACGGAAATCGTGGAAGCTGCTCTCCGGGGAGAGCTCGGCGAGGATGTTCGCCAGCATTGCCCTGTAAAAGCGGGTCTCATCGTCGTTATGAATCGGGTCCATGTGAATCACCAGGTGGACGCCGAGCTGTGTTTCGCAGTCATGCTCGATCCGGTCGATGAGGTCATGGGCGCTTTCGATGTCGCTGCGGCCGTCCACCTCGGCATGGATGGTGGCCATGTACTGGTTCGGACCGTAGTTATGGACGATCAGGTCATGACTTCCGAGGATGCCCGGATAGCGCTCGACGAAATCGATGATGGTATAAAAGAGCTCCGGATCGATGGAGTCGCCGATCAGCGGTGCCAGGGTCTCCCGTGCGATGCCGACACCGTTCCAGAGGACGATCAGGGAGACGAGGAGGCCGACATAGGCATCGATGTTCCGGTCGAAGAAATGGAAAATCAGGAGGGACGCGAAGGTCGTCGCGGTCGTGAGGATATCCATGAAGGCATCCTGGCTCGACGCACGGTAGATGTTCGAGTCGATTTTCTCTGCGACGCGACGGTAGAACAGCGCGAGGTCGAGCTTCGCCAGCATGGAAACGAGCAGGATCACGGCGGCATAGATGCTGTAGTGCATTATCTCCGGATGCAGGATCTTCTGAAAGGAATCCTGCAGGGAGCTGAGGCCGACGTTCAGTACCAGGATCGAGACGATGAAGGCCGCGATGTACTCGATGCGCCCGTGCCCGAAGGGGTGATCCTCGTCGGCTTTCTTTCCGGCCATCTTCGAGCCGACCACGGAGATCACGGAGCTGCCGGCGTCGGACAGGTTGTTAAAGCCATCGGCCATGATCGACACGGAGTTGATGATGATGCCGATGGAAATTTTAAATACAAAAAGGAGCAGGTTGCATACGATTCCCGTCAGACCTGCTCTCTCAGATATTTTCGTTCGTTCAGTATGTTCGTTCATATTCGCCTCTGTTAACTCATCCAACAGACTCTTGTTACGGCTGATGTCACCGCCCTGTGCTCACCCGGCGCTGTGCGATCGCACGACACGGATCTGTGCACTGCTGCCCTTCAGCGGGCCTCAGGATACATAAAACACCTGTGAGCGTTTTAGAATCATAAACGCTCACAGGTGTTTCGTCAAGTGAATTATCTGTGGCACGGTCAATCGGGTAATCTTCGTACTGTTCCGCCGAGCCACGCCTTGACTTAACTACGTTTGAACAGTAACATCTTCGACGTTTAGCTGTTCAGCTCTGCCGGATCGATCTGAAAGCCCTCCAGCTTCGAGGTGCAATGCGGGCAGCGGGTCGCCTTCACGTCGATCTCCGACATGCAGTACGGGCAGATCTTCGTGGTCGGAGCAGCTGGTGTCGGCTCCGCCTTCGGCTTCCGCAGGTGGTTGATCTCCTTCACGAAGAGGAAGACCACCAGTGCCATCACGAGGAAGGAAATCAGCTCGGTGAGGAAGGCACCATACGCGAATACTGCGCCCTGCTCGACCGCCTCGCTGTAGATCTTCGTGGTCTGTC
The DNA here is from genome assembly GCF_052116105.1 of Oribacterium sp. Sow4_G1_1. Taxonomy (NCBI): domain Bacteria; kingdom Bacillati; phylum Bacillota; class Clostridia; order Lachnospirales; family Lachnospiraceae; genus Oribacterium; species Oribacterium sp. Sow4_G1_1. The sequence continues at coordinate 43,750 of NZ_JBQKLS010000012.1, read as the reverse complement.
CGGCGAGCGGGATGAACATGTTGGTGAAATCCAGCTTTCCGGTGAAGATGGACAGGATCGGCATGAAGAGATTGTCGACGACGGACTTCACAAGTGAGGTGAAGGCCGAGCCGATGATCATGCCGACCGCCAGATCGACCATGTTGCCCTTGATGGCAAACTCCTTAAACTCCTGTATAAAACGCTTCATATTTTCCCCCTGCGTCCGGAAGGACGGTTTCAACGTGGTTTACAGTTCTAAGATCAGTATATCAGTGCGCCGTCTGCGCCGACATAGTGTGTGCCGGTGTAGTCCGAGAAAATCAGGTTCTTATCCATGAAGCCGTTTGCACCGATGTGGTAGAGCTTGCCGGAATCCACGATCCACTTGCTGAAGACCGGTGCGCCGTTTACGAGGTAAACGTGGCCGATGCCCCAGTCGGTGATGACACCGTTCGTGAGGAAGTCACCGCTGGTGCTGGTCGACTGAGTTGCCGGTGCGCTGGTGCCGCTAGGACCTGCACTCGGTGTGCCCGGGATACCCGGTGTGCCTGCAGTGCCCGGTGTCGGGATGGAAGAACCAGGTGTGTTATTTGTATTTACACCACTGTTGGTTGCAGCGGTGGAAGAAAGCTTCTTCATCGTATCTTCATCGATCTCGTAAAAATCGGACTCGGATTCAGAGAGCTCACCGGTCGACTTTCCATCCTCATCTTTACTCTTTGACTTCGCCTTGATCTTAAAGGTGTAGTCACCGGTCTTGCCATACTTCTTGATCTGCTGTGTGAGCTCGACCGACCCCTTGGTGGTTGTGGTGTCCACGGAAATACCGGTCTTCTTGTCATCACGGGTTACGGTGATGGTTGCTCTGCAGCTGTCGTCGGACGCATCCCAGGTGGCATAGATATGAATCTTGCCGTTGGCGTCCTCCTGTACATCCCAGTCTGCACCACCGATCTCGTAGTCCTTGGACTTGTCCTTGTCGCTGTCTGCATAGGCAGTGATCTGACCGAGTACGGCACCGGCTGGTGTCGAGGTCGCGACAACAGCGGCCATCATGATTGCGCTTAACTTACGTAATTTCATACTTTTTCCTCCATGGCGTCCATGTATTTTTGTGGGTTCGTCCCACTTTTTCGTATACTCTTATGTTAGCTTTTCAGAGGACAGATGGCAAGGAACATATTCAGTTCTTTTTCTTACAAAAAAATCCCAAGACCTTGATAACCAAAGTTCTGGGATCTTTCGCAGCGCTACCAGGATTCGAACCTGGGAATGACGGAATCAGAATCCGTTGCCTTACCACTTGGCGACAGCGCTATGTGTTTGTGTCGCTCGCTTCAAGCGACTCGTATATAGTACCTGACTTTAAAACATTTGTCAACAACTAATTTTAAAATTTTTCGGGGCCCCGGAGGGGCCCGTAGGAGGTATAGTTCAGCCAGGGTCCCCGGCTTAGATTTTACCGGTCTCGGAGTATTGTGCCTCCGTTGCCGCCCCTCCGGGTCCCCTTAGCTGAACACTTATGCTTTCGTATAGTTCAGGAAGCCATCCGTGTACTCCTGGTGCCCGTCTGCGTCGATCCACATAGCTTCGAGGTCCTCGACCCGGAAGTCAGCACCGAGGGGACTGCTGCCCTCGCGGATGGACTGGATCAGTGCCTTGCCATCCTCGACCGGCATCATAAAGAGCGCGGTCGACAGAGCGTCGGCGAGGCCGGAATCCTCGGTCAGAATTGATACACTGCGATGATACTTCGCCGGATACAGGGTATCCGGATCGATGATGTGATGATAGCGCTGACCGTTCACGACGAAATAGCGCTCATAATCACCGGAGGTGACGAGGGAGCGTCCATCGAGGTAGCAGACGATCGCGTACTGGTCGCCGGTCTGGCTGTCGCGGTATTCCGGACTCTCCACCGGGCAGACCCACTTCGCGCCATCGCCTTTGATACCGATCGCACGCACATTACCGCCGAGGTTCAGGAGGAAGTTTTCCGAACCCTCATTCTGAATCAGCTTTGCAGCATTTTCCGTCGCATATCCCTTGCCGATGCCGCCGACGTCCAGGCTCATCTCCGGGTCCTTCAGGTAGATAGTGCCGGCTGCGTCGTCGATGATGACATCCTCGATGTTTGTATGCTTCACGGCTTCCTCCAGTGCGGCCTGATCCGGCAGCTCAGCGTGTGCCGGATCTTCGATCCCGGCTTCCCGCTTGTCATGCCAGAGATGCAGCACTGCGCCGTAGGCGATATTGACCCTGCCATCGGTGAGGGTGTAGACCTCCTTGCCCCATTTTATGAGGGAAAGGAGATCCGGATCGACCTTTACCGGCTGAATGCCGGCGTTGTCATTGACGGTTTTCAGGTTGTTGATGCCCTCGTAGTCGTTATAGATGTCGTAGAGCCTATGCTCCTTCAGGAGCTGTGCGTGGGAGCTCTCATAACACTTCTGGAAATCCGCTTCACTCTTCTCGAAGCCGATCTCCATCGAGACGGTGTCGAAGACATCCAGGAACTGCTTGTTGTAGCGCTCGAGCTTCGTCGCGCGGCTGCAGCCCGGCAGGCTGCAGGCCAGTGTGAGGCCGGCGCAGAGAAGCGCCAGCATTTGCTTCAGTTTTATGTTTCTCAATCGATGTTCTCTCTTTCGAAGGATGTAGGCGTAACGGTGCCGGCAGGGGGCCGCTCCCTGCCGGCACTGTTACGTGTACGCGGGAGGGGCTGTATGCGTTTCACTGCCGCTCTCTTTCGGATCGTGGGCAGCTGGAGACATTGGCCTCTGCTGCAGCTTAGAGCCGAGCATTCAGTATAGGGATGCGGGCGCCTTCTGTCAATGCCGGATGATCTTCCGAATCACGGAGAGGACGAGGCCGACGCCGCCGGCCATGAGGATCATCGCGCGGTTCACGACGAGGCGGGTGGAGGCGATGGCGAGGCCCACGATGACGGGCTGCGCAGATTCCATGATCGGGCTCAGGAGCAGGGCGATCACCTCCACGAGGAGCAGGAGGATGAAGGCGGTCATGCCGCGCCCGGTATCAATCGTTTCCAGCGTGCCGTAGCGCACATATTTCTTTCTGGAGAGCATCCAGAAGAGGGAGATCAGGCTGAACAGCGTGATGCTCGCGAAAACCGAGATGAAGGTGATTTCGGCGACATTGTGGTCCGTGATCATCGACTCGATCGGGCCGAGGGCGTTCAGGTTTTCGAGCGCCGGTACGACCATGAGAAGATACAGGAGGATCAGTGCGGCCACAGAGAAGAGCTGCAGGACACGGTTCACGCCCATGAGCATGCGGTCGCGGATGCCGCCATCGACTGGGCCATCCTCCTCTTCGTCGCCGTACGCTGTGTCACGGAAATAGGCGTCCTCTTCTTTCTCTTCTTGGTTCGGAAGTGGATTCGCATGGCGGTTTCGTACGCTGCCTGGTCGTCCGGTGGACGGCTCTGCCGCGAAATCAGAAGCAGCGCGCGGTGTGGAAGGCCGTGTGCTGCCGGAAGAGGCCATGTCTGCCGTGGAAGATGCGGTGTCAGCCACCGGGATCGTGATGGTCGTGGCGTTCAGCGTGGAGCCGGTGGACATGGACGGCTGCGTCTGTTCGGGCATGTCCAGCACGGGCTGCTGGGCTGTGTCGGTCGGCATGTAGGATGGGCTCAGAAGATGCGCGGCTTCGCTGTGCTTTGAGAACCAGTCCACGGCGTAGCTGCAGCTCGGATATGCTTTCAGCTGATTTCGCTCGAGGCAGGTGATGAGCCGCGCCATGAGCTTCCCGGCGAGCCCCCGACCACGCAGACTCTCATCGACATAGGTATGGGTGATTTCGACCGTCCCCGGCTCCTCTTCCATCGCCGGGAAATCGATCTCTGCCAGTGCCTGCTCTTCGTCATCCACCAGCACGATGCGGTTTTTATAGGTTCTGAATTCCATATTCACCTCCGATAATTGACAGTATTATAGCATAGACGCAAAAAAAGGCCACCGCCTGTGCGATGACCTTCTTTCTCTTTTTCTGATCTGCAGTACGTCGTTTCTTCGATGAAGTGAGGCATGTCGCAACTCAGAGCTTCTTCAGCATCGCGAGGATGTCTTCCTTCGGGCAGTAGCCGATCGACTGGTCGATCATCTTTCCGTCCTGAATCAGCGCCAGCATCGGGATGCTGGAAACATTGAAGCGCATCGCGAGATCCATTTGCTCGTCGACATTGACCTTTCCTACCTTCAGCGTATCCGCATACTCCTCGGCGATCTCATGCACGATCGGAGACAGCATCTTGCACGGTCCGCACCAGTCCGCGTAGAAGTCGATCAGCACCGGCTTCGTAGAGTGAAGCACTTCGGTTTCGAAATTTGTTGCAGTGATTTTAAGCTCAGCCATACAGGCTCCTTTCTCTTTTTGGCCCTGCCGGTGGATGTGGCGGGCGTGGTCGTTTATGTGTTTCGCCAATGTTGTCAGCCGGATCGTTCGTCACTGGACGGAGAGCGCCTGGCTGCTCGACGCATCGCGCACTCAGTCCTTCAGTGATTTGTAGTACAGCATGCAGTGACAGAAACCCTCATAGTTTGGGTCGGCGATCTGGTCCTTAAATTCCTTACACATGCACTTCGTCTCTTCCGTACGCTCGAGGCGGCATGGACAGTAGCCACCAGTGCGCTTCAGACCTTCACGGACGGTATTCACCACATCCTGATCCAGATTCAGTTCTATTTTCATGTTTCTCACCTCGTCTTTCTGCTGGATGATGGCGGGTGCTTATGGAAAAACATCCGGTGCCGTGAAAGCACCGGATGTGTAGCTTCGCTGGCTCTTTCGGAGGCTTACGATGGCGTTTCGGCTGCGATTTCGTTAAGCCTTCCAGAGGCTGTGGAGGTTACAGTAGGCGTAGACCGCCTCCACCTCGTCGCCCGCACAGAGTGCGAAGTCTGCGACCGGCTTCTCGCCCGGATGCAGTTCCTTATGCTGATAGCCCTGCTTCGTAAAGACGGAGATCCACTCGATGTAGTGCTCCGGCAGCATCGGATGCTCCACAGAGCCGACCTGTACATGCACGATCCCGTTCTCTACGCTCCATACCGGAACATGCTTCTCCCGTGCACCGTCACTGGTGCCGGCGATGAGCTCCGTCATCGGCTCGCCGCAGCAGACCACCGGGACGCCGCTGTCCTTTGCTTTTAAGACGATGTTTCCACAATGCTTACAAATATAATACTTCTGCTCCATGTTACGATCTCCTTTCTTCGTAGTGTTGAGTTTATGATCATGGCGATGGTCTTCTGCTCCCACCGTCGTGTACGTTTATGCTTATGGCGATGCTCTTCTGTACTCACCGTCGTGTGCGTTCATCCTTCGATGAGGTCACATTCTGCCAGTGTTCGCCCGGATAAACGTACAGTGCTATGAAACATAGCGGATCAATAGTTCTCTGCGTGCACCTCGAAATAGCTCTGCGGGTGGTTGCAGGTCGGGCAGACCTCCGGGGCCTTCTCGCCGATGACGATGTGTCCGCAGTTGCGGCACTCCCAGACCTTGACCTCGCTCTTCGCGAAGACCTCGGCCATCTCGACGTTATGCAGCAGTGCGCGATAGCGCTCCTCGTGATGCTTTTCAATCGCGGCTACGAGGCGGAAGCGGTGAGCGAGCTCAGGGAAGCCCTCTTCCTCTGCGGTCTTCGCGAAGCCCTCATACATATCGGTCCACTCGTAGTTCTCACCCTCGGCGGCTGCCTTCAGGTTCTCAGCGGTGTCCCCGATGCCGTTCAGCTCCTTGAACCACAGCTTCGCATGTTCCTTCTCGTTGTCCGCCGTCTTCAGGAACAGCGCAGCGATCTGCTCGTAGCCGTCCTTCTTCGCCTTCGAAGCGAAGTAGGTGTACTTATTGCGTGCCTGCGATTCGCCGGCGAATGCCTCCATCAGATTCTTCTCGGTTTGTGTGCCTGCATACTTATTCTTTTCCATCACATATCTCCTTTCGTGCTTTAATCATATCATCATTATACCAGCTTCGCAAAAGGCCGGCGCAGGCCGGCCTCAGAGTTTATAAAAACTTTCGAATTCATGGCTCATTATTAAACAGCGTGTTCAGATTCATAGCTGTCTGAAAATAGGGGCAACTAAAATCTCTTGTGTCCTTGACAAGGGGACTATTCATACGCCGCAATTTGCAGTACTGCAACTTACCGCCTATACAGTTTTTGCGTATGTGCATTCCCAATTACGGCTTACGCTTCGGATACGCGCTTATCTGCAAACGCTCTGTGTTCTCTTAGCTTGCGAGATCGGCATCAGTGGCAGCCGTGATTGCCGCAGCCGTGACTGCCACAGCTGTGTTCGCCCTCGCCGTGCTTGTGATCATGGTGGTTACAGTGCACATCCGGGTTATAGCCGAGATTTCCAGCGATGAGTGCATTGACCGCTGCATCTGCGTCCCCGCTGACCCCACCGAAAAGACGGATACCGACCTCGGCGAGTGCCATTTGTGCACCACCACCGATGCCGCCACAGATCAGTGCATCGACACCGAGCTGCATCAGGAAGCCTGCCAGTGCGCCGTGGCCACTGCCGTTCGTATCCACTACTTCTGCACGAACGATTTCGCCGTTTGCGACATCGTAGATCTTAAACTGTGCGGTATGTCCGAAGTGCTGGAAAATCTGTCCGTTTTCATAGGTTACTGCAATTCTCATGATGATATTTCCTTTATGATCACTGGTTAAACCAGAGGTACAGCAAGTGCCGGATTTACCCGCGCTGCCGCATTCGCTTCCAACATCTGGCGTTTCGCTGATGTCATCCTGGCCTGCTTGAGATCCACGAGACGGATGACCTCGTACTCATCGAGCGTCAGCAGAATCGGAGCGCTCTCTGCCACATTGCATGGGCAGAATCGCTCCACCCTGGGCGCACTGCAGATTCGACGGCATCAGGGCGGTCTCGGCATCGCTGTATCCTCCTTTATTTCCGGTATATACCGATTATGCGCAATCAGAAGGGAAAAGTCAATCCGCGAATCGAATATTGACAAGCACGCTGTTTTTTTGTATTATAATTTGGTCCTGCCGGTATGGCGGAATAGGCAGACGCTCAGGACTTAAAATCCTGTGACCAGTGATGGTCGTGTCGGTTCGACCCCGACTACCGGCATTAGAGGATGGTTCGAGAGATCCATCCTCTAGTGTTATAAAATGGAGATGTACCCAAGTGGCCGAAGGGGGCGCACTCGAAATGCGCTAGGCCGGTTAAACGGCGCCAGGGTTCAAATCCCTGCATCTCCGCTCAATGAAAAGCCTGAAACCGATGGAATGAAGGATTCCATCGGTTTCAGGCTTTTTTGCGTCGGAATATACACATAAAGGCCGTTTTTTGGTTTTTGCAGAGATATTCGTATACATAATTTTTAAAATGATCCTTGCGTGTACAGTTAGATTAAAACTATAGTTTCAGCCGGGTGATTTCCTCACCCGGCTGAGCTGTTACTGCGAATCACGCGGCGGTTTCTGCGATCGGCCCCGCTTCCGTCGTCTGTGGCGGCGCGACCGGTCCGACCTCCGGGCCGGCATTTTCCGTTTCCTTTACGGATGTGCCACCGTTATGTCGATCAGACGAATCGTTCTGATCAGAGCTGTCCGCTTTTCCGGAGGAAGTATGCTTATCCGAAGACACATTCGTATCCGAGTTGCCATTTGAACCACCGTTTCCGAACGAGGTGTTCTTATCGGAAGCCTCCGGCTCGTTCGAATGCTCGTCCTTCTTCGATTCCTCGCCCTTCGAAAGCTCCTCGATGGTGCTCTCTTCTTCCGTCGTCTGGTCGTTCGCCGTCACTTCGGTGGATTCAAGCGCAGATTCGCTCTCTGCTGCCGCGGCGGTTTCCGGTGCCGGCGTTTCCACAGCCGCAGCCGGATTCTGACCACTGTTTCCGGACTTTCCGCTGTCACCGCTGTTCGCGGCTGCCTCTGCTGCCTTCGTCACACCGGTGCCGCCACCGATCTTCGGGATGTCTGCATTCGGCAGCTCCCCGATGCCGGTCTTCTTCTGGATGTGCGCGGAGATCTCCTGCACCTTCGCACTCGGTGTGTAGCCGGCCGCATCATCGCCATACAGGAACGGGTGCAGCTGCGCTACGTTCGATACGAGCGTCGCCGGCACGACGACATTCATCTTTCCGACGTTTGTGGTATCACGTGAGAACGGGAAGCCGACAGCGTTCTGAATCGTATACTTCTTCACGGTCTTCGCGATATCCAGGATATCATCCGCGCCGATACTCGTCTGGATGTCCGGCATGACCTCCATCGCCGTCGCCACCAGCGTCTTCTTGCTGGCAGCCTTTGCCTTCTGCATCGCGAGCTCCAGCACCTTCCGCTGACGCGCCGTACGGTTGAAATCGGTATCCATGAGACGAAGACGCGCATACGCGACGGCCTGTACACCATCGAGATGGTTCATGCCGCTGTGCTCGAGCTGCACGGAGCCAAGCCCCGTACCCTGCACCGTCTCCGTGATAAACGCATTGATATACGCAAATTCTTTATCGCTGATATCGAGATCGACGCCACCGAGCACATTGAGGCCCTCGGCGACCGCCTTCCAGTTGAAGGTCACATAATCATCGATGTCGAGATCGAAGTTCCGGTTCAGCGTTGCGATGGCCTGCTTCGGACCACCCTTGAAGTACGCCTCGTTGATCTTATGGTACTTTCCCTCGTCATCGATCTGAAGATACGTATCGCGGTAAACCGACGTGAGGTTGACATCCCCCGTCTTTCGGTTGATGCTCGCGAGCATGATAACATCACTGAGCGCCCCCGCACCGAGATTTCCGTCACGCGAATCGACACCAAACACCGCCACCGTCCAGTACGTCGACTGACCGAGCGATTTCACGGCACTGCAGCCGAAGAAGCCGCCAATGATGACGACCAGCACGAGGATACCGGCCATCACACGACGGCCCCAGTTCGCCCTTTTCCTCCCGCGTGCCCGCCGCGGCGCGTTACCGGCCCCGGCAGAAGCATTCGCACGCAGGCCCTGCGCGGTGTTCGACACATCATGATTCATCCGCATATCTCCGACACGCTGTCTCGGCGCGTTCGCTGACATTTCGTCGCTCATCCGCGGATGACCGTTCCGTCTGCCCTGCACACCTGCAACCATCGCATCGTCCATACGACGTCCCTGCGCATTTGTCCGCTCCGCCGTACGGTCATATGCACCGTCCGTGCGATGCGTCTGCCCTGCGCCGCTCATCGAAGAAGCTGCCGCATCCGCATATGCGCTGTCCTCATCCTCCTCGAAGCTCGCCTCGACACGACTCGTCCGGTAGCGAAGCTCCTCCATCCGCTGCTGTGCTGCACGAGACGGCGCTGTCCGCCGAGGCGGACGCGCACCACCCTCACGACGCGGCGCGATATTCGGCACCTCAAGCCCGTCCTGATGATTCTGATGTTCGAAATCCTGATTATTCATATGCATGCATCATCTGCACTGTCCCATAGACAGAAGCGATGATCCTTTCTCCCGCTGTTCCGGGTTTTCTTCTTTTGCTTAATTTATCATCGAGATAGTCGTCAGTTTCTCTTTAGAGGATAACCTACCTGACGATACCTTGTTCCGACGGCATTATAACAGAGCTTAACTTAGAAACAAAGGATATTCACTCGATTGTCATTAGAAATTAATAAAGAATGTCGTGGTGCAGCTTCCGGGAACTGAACTGTCATAAAAAAAGGCCATCGGCGGATGCCGATGGCCTCATCAGAACCTGTTCTGTTGTGCTTTATGCGATGGTTGCTGTGTTGAGAAGCAGCATGCAGAATACCAGTGCGAACACGGCGACGGTCTCAGCGACACCGATCACGACGAAGTAGTTCGCAGTACCCTTACCGGTTGCACCGAGTGCATCCGCAGAAGCAGCGGCTACCTTGCCCTGGAACATAGCGGAGAAGCCGATCGCGATACCACCGAAGATACCGACACCGAGGGACAGTGCAGGATCGATGGTGCCTGCATTGTACGCACTCGCGATGAAGTTCATCAGAAGGAAACCGTAGATGGTCTGTGTCAGCGGTGCGCCGGCAAATGCCGTCATGATGAACGGTGCCTGCTTACCCTGTGCATAGCACTTCTTCCATGCGCCTACAGCGGACTGACCGGCGATACCGGTACCAAATGCGGAACCTAATGCAGAGAGACCAAGTGCTGCTGCCATACCAATAAAAGCGATATTCATAATAATCTCCTTTTTGCTTATCTGAAAAGCTTACTGTTTAATTTTATCGTTTAATCTGAACGGGTTGTACGCGATACCGGTCCACTCCAGTCCTACCTGTCCGGAGAACTCAAGCACGTTCAGACGTACACCATGTACAACGACAGAGAGAATACACATAACGATATTGATGACGTGTCCGATCAGTACGATCACGACGGCAGCAATCATCAAAGGTCCATGTGCAAGACCTGCGGCCATGTTGTTAAAGCTCTGAGCGATCGCGAGTCCCGCCATGCCTACGGCGAAGAGTCGGATGTAGCTCATGATATTACCGAAGCAGCTGATCGTGTTCAGGAAGACGGTAAATGCTCCGCCTAAGCTCGAAGCGATACCTGCGCCGATGCTCTTGCCCGGTGCCATGCCGTTCGTAAAGAGAACCAGTACGAAGCCGATCGCCACCGCTGCAACGACCGGTGTCAGCGGAAGCTGCTCGTGTAATACGAGGTAGAGTGCCAGAAGGTACATGCCACAGATGGTAAATAACCATCCGATATCGGACAGGAAGCTGAGATCCTTCTCTTCCATCTTCTTTTTGACGGCGAGGAGGCTTCCGAGCTCCATCTGCATTGCACCGATGGTGAAGGAGAACTTCATCATGTTGTTCTGCTGCAGTGCGGCCGGTACATCGAAGTACTGCGGATAGTTCGCAAAGCCCGGCAGAACCAGTGCGCGGAGGAACGGAACCTTCATCGCAGATTCCATACCGAACCAGGTACCGGTGATGGCACCCCAGATCACGGTTGAGGTCGACAGTACCAGGAGCAGGAAGCTCGCGGTGTCGATTTTTCCGCTCTTCTTGATCATCACGATGGTGCCGATCAGGAACAGGAGGCCGTAGCCACCGTCTCCGATGATCATCGCGAAGAACAGTGCGAAGAACAGCAGGAACCAGAGTGAGATATCCGTCTCATAGTATCCAGGCAGGATGCCCAGCATATCATAGAGCGGCTTGATCAGCTTGCTGACCTTGTTGTAGCGAAGCTTCGTCGGGATGTGCTCATCCTCAGTGGAAACCTCGTCGATCGCGTATGCCCAGTGATTCTCGCGGGCACCTTCCTTGAACCGGTCGAGATAGATCTCCGGGATGTAACCGGACAGCCATACGAGCTGTGTATCGCCTTCCGCGGTTTCGCTTGCGGAGGAGTACTCCTCTGCGTTCTGCGCGTCGAGCAGCTTCTGATGGAAGCTGTTTTCATGAAGCGCCGCCTTTTGAAGGAGCGCATCACAGGCTGCCTGTGCCTGCTGGCAATCCGCGATATCCTGCTGCAGCTCGGCGAGTCCCTTTTCCGGAAGCGTGAATTCACTCGCGTTATAGCTCATCGGGAGTGTACCGATCACGGCGATGGTGTCTGCCTTATCGACCGATGCGAGACGAAGAACCCGGAGGCTCTCGTCTGCCATGATCGCTGCGCATACATCCTTATCCACACGGTAGAAATGGAGGTCGTAGCCGAGCTTCTGAAGCTCGCGGACATCCTTCGGTGAGAACTGTCCCCATGGCTCGATGCGTTCCATCTCTGTGATGTCGGCGGTGATCTGCTGTGTCAGCTGATCCTTCTTCGCGAGTGCGTTCCGAACCTCCTGGTACAGCTGCTCGAACGCCTCGTCCGAAAGAAGTGCCGGTGCTTCGCCTGCAGCGTCTTTCTTTGTATCCTTGCTTTCCGGCAGATACTCCTGAAGCTTCGAGGAGACACGCGCGAGCTCAGTGAAGCGCTCACTCGCAGCCTGACTCGCCTGCTTCTGCTCTGCCAGATGGAGAAGTCCCAGGGAACGGAGCCCCTCCAGCATGTCATCTTTATGTTCAGCGGTGGTCACGACGTGAACCATTTTCATTTTTTCTATCATCGTCCTGCCTCCACCAGTTTTTTCTTTGCGATCTTGCCGCGTACGACAGCGGCTGTCTGCTGATCACCGAGGTAAACACCGATGATACGGATGTTTTCCTTAGCCTCCGGTATCTTGACCTTCTCGAAGAGGTTTACACGCTGGGATGTGGAACGAAGTTCCTTTTCCAGAAGCTCCACCTGCTTGCGAAGGGTTGAAACCAGCGCATCCAGACGCGCGATCTCACGCAGCTTGATCAGTGCAGTGTCCACCCATAAAGGGTAATCATCCACGTTATAGGAGATGTCCTTGAAGGTCAGCTCCTTGAAGGCCGGGATCTTCACACCGGCGACATTTTCGATACCGGAGATCACCTTGTCCGGCTGTACCAGAGTGTCCAGCTGTTTCTCTGTATCAAACAGCGTGTTCTCTGAGAATACAGCTACCCAGTCATCGAGATCGCCGATCATCTGCTCCCGCTCCACTTCCTTCGCGGCCAGATCGTCCTTCACCTGCATGATGACGGACTGCAGCTGCTGCTTTTTCAGCTGCAGGGTCGGCAGGTAACGCTGATACTCTTTCAGGTGATCTTTCTGCACTTTCTGTTCATTTTTCGTGAGTTTGATCGCCATTGACTGCTCCTTTACTCATCCAGCTTCTTCGGCCATCTCTCCTTGATCAGGCTGGTCTTCAGACCGGTCTCGTTCGGCTCGAAGCACTCCGCGAGGATTTCCCAGCCGAGATCCAGTGCCTTCTCGAGAGGAATGTTTACACTGAGGTCCATCAGCTTCGATTCGAAGAGCTGACCATACTTGAGGAGCTTATCATCCCAGGAGCTCATCGCGAAGCCCATGGACTTCTTCTCCAGACTCTCCTTGTACTGTGCATAGAGCTTGATCATACCATCCATCAGTGCACGGTGGTCGTCACGTGTGCTGCCGTTGACGTTCTGCTTTAGTCTGGACAGGGAACCGAACGGCTCGATGTGTCCATTTCGAAGATAGAACTGACCCTCGGTGATGTAGCCGGTGTTATCTGGTACCGGGTGAGTGACATCATCACCAGGCATCGTGGTTACACCGAGAATCGTGATGGAACCTGCGCCATCGATATCCACGGCCTTCTCGTAACGGGATGCGAGCATACTGTAGAGATCGCCCGGGTAACCTCGGTTCGAAGGTACCTGCTCCATGGTGATCGCGAGCTCCTTCTGTGCATCGCAGTAGCTCGTCATATCCGTGAGAAGTACGAGTACCTTCTTGCCCTCGAGGGCGAACTGCTCTGCGACGGCGAGGGACATATCCGGAACCAGCGTACTCTCTACGGTAGGATCCGCTGCGGTATGAATGAACATGACGGTGTGACTCATCGCGCCGCCCTTTTCGAGGGTGTCACGGAAGGTCAGGTAGTCGTCATACTTGAGGCCCATACCGCCGAGCACGATGACATCAACCTCTGCCTGCAGTGCGATACGCGCAAGCAGCTGGTTATACGGCTCTCCGGAGATGGAGAAGATCGGGAGCTTCTGGCTCTCGACGAGGGTGTTAAACACATCGATCATCGGGATACCGGTACGGATCATGTGCTTCGGAATTACTCGCTTCGCCGGGTTGAAGGATGGTCCGCCGATATCGACCATGTTTTCGGTCAGGGCAGGACCGTTATCTCTCGGTACACCGGCACCATCGAAGATACGGCCGAGCAGATGCTCGGAGAAGGAAACCTGCATCGGTCTGCCGAGGAAACGCACCGGGTCATTGGTGCTGACACCCTGTGCACCGGCAAATACCTGGAGGGATACGAGATCCTTATCCAGCTTGATTACATTCGCGTAACTGTCACCGACCAGTGCGAGGTCTCCGTTTCGGATGCCCTCTGCACGGACGGTAACGACGTTACCGACGATCGACTCAATTTTTGTATATACTTTTTGCATAAGACCTCCTAAGCGATTGCCTTTGATTTATAGAAATCAGCGATCTTATTCTTCTGTGCTTCAAAAGCGTCTGAATTAAATTCGGTTCCGTGCCAGTCCAGGAACTCCTGTCTCAGCTGGTTAAAGAAGGAACGAATCTCATCCTTGTCCTCGAGGTCGTACTGCTGCATCAGTGCATCGTAAAGAAGATCGAACTCGACACGCTGTCTCTCCGGAGAGTCGGCCGCATCGATCGGATCGAAGGAGTTCTGCTGGAGGTAAACGGCATCGAGAAGCTCACCCTTCTGATAGGTGATGTAATCTTCTGCCGTCGTACCTTCCTCACCGACGACCTTCATCATCTGGTTGATTTCGATACTTCTCTTCAGAATACTGCGGCTCTCTTCTACACGATCCATCGGGATGATGCCGGTATACTTCGACCAGGATTCCGTCGGATTGATCGCCGGGTATTTACGTGCATCGGAACGCTCACGGCTCAGTCCGTGGAAAGCGCCGACAACCTTCAGGGTTGCCTGTGTTACCGGCTCATCGAAGTTACCGCCGGCCGGGGATACCGTACCGCCGATGGTGACCGAACCGATGGAGCCATCCTTCAGACGAACCTTACCGGCACGCTCATAGAAGGCGGCGATGGTGGACTCAAGGTATGCAGGGAAGGCTTCCTCACCCGGAATCTCCTCGAGACGTCCACTCATCTCTCGCATGGCCTGGGCCCAGCGGGAGGTAGAATCTGCCAGAAGAAGAACATTGAGACCCATCTGACGATAATACTCTGCGAGGGTTACCGCGGTATAGCAGGATGCTTCTCGTGCGGCAACCGGCATCGAAGAGGTATTACAGATGATGATGGTTCTCTCCATCAGGGAACGACCGGTACGCGGATCATCCAGCTCCGGGAATTCCTTCAGGATTTCAACGACCTCACCGGCACGCTCTCCGCAGGCAGCGACGATTACGATATCAGCTTCTCCGTTCTTCGCCTCCATGTGCTGAAGAACGGTCTTGCCTGCGCCGAACGGACCAGGTACGCAGAAGGTACCGCCCTTTGCGATCGGCAGGAAGGTATCAACACAACGAAGCTGCATGATCAGCGGCTCATCCGGACGAAGTCTCTCTGCGTAGCACTTGATCGGCTGCTTGATCGGCTGCGTGATCACCATGCTGAGCTCCTTCTGCTCGCCGAGGCTGTTCTCGATGACGCAGATGGTGGCACGTACATTATACGTTCCCTTTGCCTTGATGGACTTTACGGTCCAGTCATCCCCCTTCAGAGTGAACGGAACCATGATATGGTGGGTGAAGATACCCTCCGGAACGGTTCCGATGGTATCACCGGCCACGACGCTGTCCCCTGCCTTTACGCTCGGTGTGAATTCCCAGTCCTTATCCGGGATCGCGTCGAGGTATACACCTCTCTGCAGGAAGAAGCCACACTGCTCTGCAAGCTCCGGAAGCGGGTTCTGAAGTCCATCATAGATCTGTGTCAGAAGTCCCGGACCCAGATCAACACTCATCAGCTCACCGGTAAACTCGACCGGATCACCGACCTTGATGCCATTTGACATCTCATAAATCTGCATACTGGCGATTCCGTTATTGATACGAATGACCTCACCCTTCAGACGCTTTCCGTCGACGAGGATATAGCCTACCTCGTTCTTACGGACGGCACCGTCGAAGCTTACATTCGCCATGTTACTGTTAATGCCAGTTACATGTCCTGTTATTGTTTCCATATATGTCTCCCGATATTTCTACTTATTACAAACTGTAAACGCGCTGCTGCACGACACGGAGCAGGCGGCGGAACTCGGCCTGACCCTTCTCGTGTTCGAAACTTCTCTGACGTTCGAGCAGCTTCAGCTTCAGCGCATAGCCGAACAGTACATAGTCATCAAACATATGAAGACCTACCAGCTGATCCAGCTGCTGGAATGAGAAATCCAGCATGATCTGCTCTGCCTCCAGAGGATTCTTCGCGGTAAGTGCGGAGCCGACGACCTGTGCCGTCACGTAATCCTTCGTGGAAGGTGCAGGATAGCTCTTTCCGAGCTTCATGCTACGCTGATAATTCAGCTCCTTCGTCATCGCACCGTACACCTGGTTCCACTCCTTTACGAGCGGGCCCTCCGCCGAGTTCAGTGTGAGCTCCGATAAGAGCTTATACGTGCCACGGCTGACGGTGGATTCACATAAATCAAGAAATTCCTGATAGCTGAGTGGCATATCTCCGTCACTCCGGAGTTCCGGCAGGCTCGATATCAGATAATAATAATGCGAAGCCATGAGCAGTACCTCCTATCAGATTTCAAGGTTTCTGAAGTACGGCATCATCATCTCTGCGATCGCATCATCGGTACAGTCGAAGTATCCTGATCCATCCTTGGCTGCCAGACGGAAACCGGCATTGACGCCTCTGGTCGGCTTGATCTCGAGGCCGTTTCGAACCTCGTCGGCAAGCTCTGCCTTCAGCTCATCGGATACAGCAGCGACCTCTGCGCTGTACTGCGCCACATCCTCGCCCGCCAGTGCGGCACGAATCAGCTTGCCCAGCGCGGCACCGGACAGTTCCTTGCGGATATCGTTCTTCAGAAGCTTCTCGTATTCCTTCTGAACCTCCGTCTTAAACGAGAGCATGGCGTCACGCTTTGCCTGCTCTGCACTGACAGCGGCACTTTCCTTCATGACTCCGATTTCCTTTTCTGCGCCTGCTTTCGCAGCAGCCGCTTCTGCCTTTGCATCGGAAATAATTGCGTCTGCTTTTTTACGGGCTTCCGCAATGATAGAGTCAGCTTCAGCGTTTGCTGCATCGACACCCTCTTTGCGAATCGATGTAACCAGATCCTGAATCTGTAATTCCATAGGCCTCCTCCTTGTATGCAATGTTAATATTTTGGTAATCCCAATTCAGATAATTATAATTGTTAAAAATTTATTAGTAAAGATTCTTTAT
This sequence comes from Oribacterium sp. Sow4_G1_1, assembly GCF_052116105.1. NCBI lineage: Bacteria > Bacillati > Bacillota > Clostridia > Lachnospirales > Lachnospiraceae > Oribacterium > Oribacterium sp. Sow4_G1_1. The sequence goes on along the minus strand of NZ_JBQKLS010000012.1, from coordinate 26,789 downwards.
GTGATTTTAATATTTCGGAGATTTCTTCCTTTTTTACTATCTATTTTCGGAAACTATAGTACCTGAACTTCGATAGGATCAACATCTTGTATCTTATCATACAGCATGTCTATTTAATACATACAAAAAAGAGCCTGTGTCATAAAAGACACAGACTCTCTTCTATACATATTTATGCTTCCGGCTTCGTAGCCTCTGTTTCAGCGGCCTTCGGCGTCGGTGCAGTCTCTGCAGCCTTCGGAGCGGTCGGAGCAGCCGGCTTCTTGACCACCGGGCGCTTACCAGTGATGGCACCGGTCGGACACTTCTGGGCACAGATACCGCAGTCCTTACAGTTCTCGTTCATCACTGCAAGATCATTCACGATATGGATACCATCGAACGGACAGTTACGCTCGCACATACCGCAGGCGATACATCCGGTCGCGCAGGCATCCTTGACCGCCTTGCCCTTCAGATGGTTCTGGCAGGCAACGTTATGCTTCTTCTTATACGGAACGAGATCGATGATGTGCTTCGGGCAGGCCTTCATGCAGGCACCACAGGCCACACACTTCTCCTTATCGACGACAGCGACACCGTTTACGATGTGGATCGCATCGAATGCACAGGCCTTCACGCAGGTACCGTAACCACAGCAGCTGAATGCACACTCTTTCTCGGAACCGTTTGGTACGACCGCAAGATCGGAACAGTCTGCGATACCGGAATAGTGGTATGCCTGCTTCGCCTTCGAGCAGTCACCCTGGCAGCGTACGAACGCGACCATCTTGCTGGACTCGTCGATCGGCTCCGCCTTGACACCCATCACCTCAGCGATCTTCTCAGCGACCGCAGCACCACCAACCGGACACTGGGTGACGGCAGCTTCACCGCTTGCGATGGCCTTCGCACAGCCATCACAGCCCGGGAATCCGCAGGCACCGCAGTTGTTACCTGGCAGACAGTCTCTGACCTTCGCTTCACGCTCATCTACTTCAACCTTAAACTTCTCGGAAGCCACGCCCAGGAAGATGCCGATGACTAAACCGACAGCTCCGACCAGGATGGCAGCAACAACGACAAATAATACCATTTTCTCTACCCTCCTATCAGATCAGACCCTGGAATCCGAAGAATGCCATGGACATCAGGCACGCCGTCAGAAGAACGATCGGTGCGCCCTGGAAGGAACGCGGGATGTCCTTGTTATCCTCGAGCACATTCTCACGAACATAAGAAAGGAGGAGAATGGCGAGGGCAAAGCCGATACCGATGCCGAGTGCGTATACGATACACTCGATCATGTTGAAGCCATAGCTTACGTTGTTCAGTGCAACACCGAGTACGGCGCAGTTCGTGGTGATCAGCGGAAGGTAAACACCGAGCGCATCATAGAGGCTCTTCATGTTCTTCTTCATGAACATCTCAACCAGCTGCACAAGTGCGGCGATGAGCAGGATGAAGACGATGGTGTTCAGGAAATCGAGGCCATCCTTGATGCCCAGTGCCTTGCAGATCGGGGAGCTTGCGCTCATGATGCCCACATAGATCAGGTGGGAAACGATCGATGCCAGTACCGTAACGAAGATAACGGCAGCGCCCATACCCTTGGAAGCGGAGGACTTCTTCGATACACCGAGGAAGGCACAGATTCCGAGGAACTGAGACAGAACGACGTTGGAAACAAGAGAATATTTAATTGCAATTAACAGAAGATCTACCATACTCATGCCTCCTTCACGTCAGCGGCATCTGTGCTCTGGTTATAGGCACCGAACACATCGCCGGAGGTTACAAATTCGTTTGGCTCCTGTCCGCCGTTGGTTGCAGACGGAAGGCCCAGCTTATTCTGGATCGCGGTAAGGAAAGCGAGCACCAGGAACGCACCCGGAGCCAGAACCATCATACCGATATGGAAATCATCCGGGATGATCTGGAAGCCGAAGATGGAGCCTGCACCGAGGATCTCACGGAATGCACCGAGCGTAACGAGCGCGAAGGTGAAGCCGAGACCCATTCCGAGTCCATCGAAGAAGGACAGGATCGGCGTATTGAACAGCGCAAAGGACTCTGCACGTCCGAGGATGATACAGTTTACGACGATCAGCGGGATATAGATACCGAGCGCGCTGTAAACATCCGGCGTATAGGCCTGCATGAGGAGCTGTACGACGGTTACGAGCGATGCAACGACGACGATCTCACTCGGAAGACGCATACGACCAGGAATCACCTTACGAATAGCGGAAATGAGCATGTTGGACATGACCAGTACGGCGGTCGTGGAAAGACCCATGCCGATCGCGTTGGTCGCACTCGTGGTGGTTGCCAGCGTAGGACACATACCAAGCATCATGATGAAGGTAGGATTTTCTTTAACGATACCGTTATAAATTCTTTCTACATATTTATTCATCTTCTATCCTCCTTCACTTAAGGATGTAATCCTGAACAAATTCAGTAGCGGCATTGACCGTGTTCGTAACCGCGGTCGAGGTGATGGTCGCACCTGAAATTGCATCGATTTCATCCTCACCGGCACCGCCGCCCTTCTTTACAGAGAGCTTCGTGCCCTTGCCGGCAAACTGCTCATAGAATGCAGGCTCTGTAGCCTTCTGGCCGAGACCTGCCGTCTCCGGAAGTGTCTCCGGGAAGGAAATACCGGTTACCTTCAGATCTGCATCGACACCGACGACGACGATGACACTTCCACCGTAACCAGCGGCTGAGCCCTTGACGATGTAGCCGGTTTCTGCACCGGATGCATCCTTCGCAGCGACGACAGAAATCAGGGAAGCGCCGCCATTATCGGCTGCGATCTTTCCATCGCTCTGCGCGGTGGTGAGGGCATCTGCATAGGTCTCATCATCGTACTCCTCTGCCGGCATAACCTGCTTGTAGGATGCGATGGTGGAAGCCATATTGATCTCATAGATTTTCTGCTTCGTCAGGCCGTAGGCGCCACCGAGGCAGCAGCCGGAAATCAGTGTGATCAGTGCGAGGACAAGCGCGTCCTTCATAAATGAATCTTTCTTCATTTCTTAGCGCCCTCCTTTCCGAAAGCCTTCGGTACGGTATGCACATTGATCATCGGCACGAGGATGTTGCAGATGATGATGGCATAGGAAACACCCTCTGCGGAGCCACCGAAGAGACGGAACAGTCCGGTCAGGATACCAAGCATAATCGCGAAGATGATCTGGCCGAGCGGGGTGATCGGGGATGTAACATAGTCCGTCGCCATGAAGAATGCACCGAAGATCAGTCCACCGGCGCAGAGCTCACAGGCGAGATAGTAAAGGTCGAAGCCGTGACCACCGAAAAGCAGCGTGAATACGGCAACGGTTCCGATGTAGATCAGCGGGATCTTCGGAGAAATTACCTTACGGATGATGAGGTAGGCTGCACCGATCAGTACGCAGAGCTTCGAAACCTCACCGATGGTTCCAGGGATACGTCCGAGGAAGGCAGCACCGAGGTCGACCTTGGCGATCGCATCCGGATTCGTCTTCATGAAGGCAAGCGGGGTTGCACCGGAAAGTGCATCTGCGCCGACACCGGTGAAGCTGGTCATCTTACCTGCGAAGGAAATCAGCAGGAAGCATCTGGCAGCGAGTGCCGGGTTCATGAAGTTCTTACCGAGGCCGCCATAGAGCTGCTTTACGATGATGATAGCAAAGACAGCACCGAGACATGGAATCCATGCCGGGATATTCGGCGGGCAGTTGAGCGCAAGGATGAGACCTGTAACCGCAGCGGACCAGTCCTTGATGGTGATCGGCAGCTTCATGCACTTCTCATACACAAGCTCGGAAATTACAGCAGCAGCGACCGTCAGGATACATACGAGTGCAGCGTTGAAGCCCCACTGGATGATACCGTACAGGGTCGTCGGAATCAGGGCGATGAAGACATCGCGCATGATTTCCGCAGTCGTTACGTTGTCACGAATATGCGGATTTGAGGAAAGATTTAAAAGCTTACTCATTATTTCTGTACCTCCTCCGCTTTCTTCTCAGCGGCCTTCGCCTCTGCTTCAGCCTTTGCCTTTGCAGCGGCAGCTCTACGCTCCGCACCGACACGGCGCTTCATCTCCTTGAAGCCCTGGGTGAGCGGACGCTTCGCCGGGCATACATATGCGCAGGCACCACACTCGAGACACTCCATGCCCTCGAGCGCTGTGAAGCGGGCGGTATCCTTCTTCAGTGCAGCCTTGAACATCATGGTCGGCATGAGGTTCTCCGGGCATGCGGAAACACAGCGGCCGCAGCCGATGCAGGCTGTGGTCGGCTCATGGGAAACCTGATCATGTGCGAATGCCAGGATGGAGCTCGAGTTCTTCGCTACCGGGATATCCAGCTTAAAGAGCGGAATACCCATCATCGGTCCACCGCAGACGATCTTCTCCGGCTCAGTCTTGAAGCCACCGGCCTGATCCACGATCTCCTGGTAGTTCATACCGGTCGGCACGCGGAAGTTGCCCGGCTTTGCCATCGCATCACCGGTGACGGTGAGGATTCTCGAAACGAGCGGCTTCGATTCACAAACGGCCTCATAGATGGCGAGCATGGTGGCAGCATTGTCCACGACGCAGCCTGCGTCTGCCGGAAGCATACCGGAGTTGATCTTACGACCCGTAATCGCATAGATCAGCTGGCGCTCACCACCCTGCGGATACTTGGTCTTCAGTGCCACAACCTCGATGTTGGACTCGCCCTTTGCGGCTTCCGTCATCGTGCGGACAGCCTCTGGCTTATTGTCCTCGATACCGATTACGCCCTTCGCGTTCGGGAAAATCGAAAGGATGACCTTGAGGCCGCCGATGATCTTCTCCGGCTCCTCGAGCATGATGCGATAGTCGGAGGTGAGGTAAGGCTCACACTCGGCACCGTTTACGAGGAAATAATCGATCTTATCGATGTTCTTCGGTGCCAGCTTCACGGAGGTAGGGAATCCTGCTCCGCCCAGTCCGACGATACCGGCTTCCTTTACGATATTCACGATCTCGTCACGCGTGAGCTTCGTATAGTCTCTCGCCTGACCGAAACCCTCGATCGCTTCATACTGCTGGTCGTTCTCTACTACAATTGCGTCTACCATGGCTCCGCCGGCCGTCAGCTTCTTCTCGATACTCTTTACAGTACCTGATACAGAGCAGATGACAGGTGCGGAAATAAATCCACCGGCCTCAGCGATCTTCTGTCCGACGAGGACACGATCCCCCTTCGCTACAACCGGCTTCGCCGGTGCACCGATATGCTGAGAAAGCGGATAGACCATGAGTCCCTGTGGCTTCAGCTCGACGATCGCCTGATCTTTGGCGAGGTCCTTGCCGTCATAGGGATGGACGCCACCTTTAAAAGTGGTAACACCCATGTTCACATACCTCCTAAAATAAAATCATAGACTGATATATTATATCAAATTCGCGAGGCTCGACAACGAATTTTCTTCGAATGTACGCCTTTTTGTGCATGTTTTCAACAAAAAATTTGTTAAAATTATGACATAATAAACAAAAATTTGACAATAACTGGAAAAAGTCACCAACTCGGAGTTTTTCTCCGGTCTGGTGACTTTTTCTTAAAGATTTACCGCTGCTTTCTTCTGCATGAGAAGCAGCGGAACTGCACGCATGCGGTTTCCGAGCGCCCGGTTCATGGAATCCGATGGTGAGACGGGACCGTGCTTCGGCTCCGCTCACTCCACGGTGACGGATTTCGCGAGGTTTCTCGGTTTATCGACGTCGAGGCCCTTGGCGACGCTCACATAGTAGGCGAGCAGCTGGAGCGGTACGACGGCGAGGCTGGTCGCGAAGTACGGGTCCGTCGATGGTACGTAGACGGTGAAGTCTGCGGTATCCTCGATGCTGTAGTTTCCATAGCTTGTGAGGCCCATGAGGTAGCCGCCACGGGATTTCACTTCGACCATGTTCGACACGGTCTTTTCGAAGAGCTCCGGCTGGGTCAGGATGCCGACCACCAGGATGCCCTTCTCGATCAGGGAGATGGTGCCGTGCTTCAGCTCACCGGCCGCATAGGCCTCAGAGTGGATATAGCTGATCTCCTTCAGCTTGAGCGAGCCCTCGAGTCCGATCGCATAGTCGATGCCACGGCCGATGAAGAACACGTCCTTCGCATTGGCCTGCTTCGCGGCGAACCACTGGATACGCTCCTTATCGAGCAGGATGCGCTCGATCTTCTCCGGCAGTGTTCCGAGCTCTGTGATGAGCGCCGCATAGCGCTCATCCTCGAGCTCGCCCCGTACCTTCGCAAATTCGATGGCGAGGGTGTAGCCGGCGATGAGCTGGGTGGAGTATGCCTTCGTCGTAGCGACCGCGATCTCCGGTCCGGCGAGGGTATAGAACACGTTATCCGCCTCGCGCGCGATGGAGGAACCGACGACATTGACGATGCCGAGGGTCCGGATGCCGCGTGCCTTCGCTTCACGAAGTGCGGCGAGCGAATCGGCAGTCTCACCAGACTGGCTGATGATGATCACGAGGCCGTTCGGATCGAGGATCGGGTTCCGGTAACGGAACTCGGAGGCGAGCTCCACACGCACCGGGATCCGGGCGAGGCCCTCCATCACGTACTGTGTCACGACACCGACATGGTAGGCAGAGCCACAGGCGACGATATAGATCTGCGAAATCTTCTGGATCTCCTCATCACTGAGGCCGACGGCGGACAGATCGATGTGACCATCCTTTACGACGGAAGTGATCGTATCACGGACAGCCTTCGGCTGCTCATAGATCTCCTTCATCATGAAATGCTCGAAGCCACCCTTTTCGGCGGCCTGCGCATCCATCTTGATCTCGACGAGCTCCTTCTCGATCGGCTCCTGATCGAGGTTGAAGAACTCGGCCTTTCCGGCGGTGAGCTTCGCGATCTCGGAATTGTCGATATAGTACACGTTCTTGCAGTACTTGAGAATCGCCGGTACATCGGAGGCGACATAGGTCTCGCCCTCTTCGACGCCGATGATCATCGGTGCATCCTTCCGGGCGACGTAGATCTCCCCCGGGCAGTCCATAAACATGAATTCGAGGGCATAGGAGCCGCGGATCCGCATCATTGCCCGTGCGATCGCGTCGATCGGTCCCTGTCCGTACTTTTCATAGTAGTAGTCCACGAGGTTGACGGCGACCTCGGTATCGGTCTGGCTGTAGAACTGATAGCCCTTCTTCAGGAGCTTATCCTTGATTTCCTGGAAGTTTTCGATGATGCCGTTGTGAACCGCGACCACCTTATGATGAAAGCTCATATGCGGGTGGGCGTTGGTCTCGGATGGCTCGCCATGGGTCGCCCAGCGGGTGTGGCCGATGCCGGTGGTGCCCTTCATCGCCTTGCCGTCGTTCGTCTTCTCCATCAGATTCTTCAGGCGTCCCTTTGCCTTCACGACCTCGATCTCGCCCTGCTCGTTCCGCACGGCGATGCCGGCTGAGTCATAGCCTCTGTACTCGAGCTTCGAAAGGCCGTTCAGAAGAATTGGTGCTGCCTGCTGCTGTCCTACATATCCTACAATTCCACACATAAAAAAATCTCCTCTCACTGATCAGACGCATGCATCCGACGGGCGTTCTGCACAGGAAAGCAGGGCGGGCATCACCGGGAGGTCTGCCGGGTGTTTCTGCTGCCCGCATAGCATGCAGTGCCGCTGCGGTGGGTACAGAACAGGGGCATGCAGCGTGCATGCCCTGTGGATGTATGGGTGTTGTTCAGTGTGGGGAAACTTCTGTTACGGTGTTGATTCCGCTTTTTCTTTTTCCTCTTACGATCACTACTCCGTGACAGCATCCGCCGAGTCTTTCGATGACTGTCATCCTCGTCGACCTTTACGGTCCTGGCGCTAATGGATCACCGGTCTCCAGACGGAAGGATCCATTTGCCGCAAACTATAGCACAAAATGAGGTCTGCGGCAAGGCGGTGTGCAATCATGCCCGGTGCCCATACCCCGGAGAACGGCAACAGAAACACAGTACTGTTCAGACGTGGCTCGGCGGACAACAGCCGAAAACACAGTACTACGAGACCGGTGAAATCTAAGCCGGGGACCCTAAGCGGCACTAGGCCCTCTGCAATCGCTGAGTTTTCTTCATGAAAACTCAGCGTTGCAGAGGGTGCTAAGGAAAATGTACCAAGTGCCGCTAAGGGGACCCGGCTTGATTTCACACGGTCTCTTCGTATGGCTTCCGGCTGCCGTCCGCCGAGCCACGTCTTGACTTAACTACGCTTGAACAGTAACACCGACCTCGTAGTACTGCGCTTCAGTTATCGGTCCTTCGGTTTTCGTGATCAATGCTTTCTTCAGATGAATTTACTGGTGGAGCAACCTTGTCCGCTATGTTCGGGTTTACTTTTTCAGATTTTCTGGTTTTCCTGCGGCTGCGGATGGCCTTCACGATGCGGTAAATAATGAAAAAGAGGATCGCGAGGACGAGGAGTACCGGGATGCTCGCCAGGAACCAGATGAGGAAGCTGGTGACGGCGTCACCGAGGTCTTCGAGGTTCGATTCGAGGTTTGCCTGTACACGGCTCCAGAAGCCGCTCTTTTCCGAGGCGGTGAGGACGGTGGTTTCGCTGACATCGACCGTGACCGTGGAGTAATCGACCTGGTTATCGTAGCGGCGGAGGTCGGATTCGAAGCTGTCGAGCTGGTAGCGGATCTCCGACAGGCGTTGTTCGATGGCGATGACGGCGTCGACGGATTCGGCCTTCGCCATGAGCTGAAGCAGTCGGTCATATTCTGCCTGGAGGGCCTTCTTCCTAGATTCGGTGTCATGATACTGGAGGGTGATGTCCTGGGTATACTCGTACTTTCTTGTGAGATTGGCTTCTCCCTCAGCGAAGCTCAGGAAGCTGTCGACCTGTGGCTTCGGGATGCGCAGGGTGAAGTAGGCGCTGCGGCGACGGTCGGTATAGGCGTTACCGCTTACATCGCTGGACTCGATGTAGCCGCCAAGTGCGGTCGTCTTACTCTGAATATCCTGTACGAAGGTATCGAAATCGGTAGTCTCGAAGCTGAGGTCGACGTTTCGGATGAGCTTACGGGAATCCGGGATCTTCGTGGTATCGACCGAACCGTCGGCGCCGGTGCTGTCTGTGCCGGTATCGCCGCGTTCCTGCAGCGAAACGCTGTTCATTTTCATATTCGCTGCGCTGTCGTAGTCGGCGACGGCCTCTTCTGCTGAGGCTTCGTTATACATGCCACCGCTGGCAGCTGCCATCGTCTCACTTACATAAGCGCTTTTACTGGCACTGGCACCACAGGCCGTGAGGCCGGACACCAGCAGAAGGCCGGCAGCAGCGAGCGCCAGCAGGCGCACGCTGGTGTTGTTCAGGCGCTTCCGTTTCATTATGGTGGTATCACTCTTTCTTTTCATGGTCAGCTCCTTTCTGTATGGCCATGTGTTTTTCTTATTTCCAGATCGCTGGATCGATGGCTTCTACGAGGCTTCGGATATCATCTTCCGTGAAGTGCTGGTCTTCCGCTACACAGATGGCGTAGCTGAGGTTCAAGCTGTGATTGCTCCAGGTGGCGACGGAGATCGTATCTCCGTTTCCGCGGATCGTGACGGAGCGACCGCCGCTGGTCAGCGTCTTCTCCTGTGCGTAGCTTGTGTAGTCACCGCTGATGTCTTCGGAGCCACGGCTCTTCCGGATACGGAAGCCCTCCTGCCCGTCGGCATCCTGATAGATAATTTCGAGCATCTCGCCATGCATCGAACGGTAAATACGATGATCAAAATTCTGGTAGCTTTCCGGGAGTTCAATCTGGAGTAGTGCATCGGCTTCTGCCTCTTCCAGTGAATCGAAGTCACTCCATGGGTTCGCCAGCTGCATGCTCTCCTGCGCATCCGAGGAGGCTGCCTCCGGTGTGGCACCGGTTTCCGTCACTGAGGATTTCATCCGCGCACTGCCATCCACTTCCATCGTGCCCTGATCCGCATACGGCGCTGCTTCGGCTGCCATCTCCGGATCACCTTCCGCTGCGGCGACGTCCGGATCTGCGCCGGTTTCCATCCTCGCGGACCTTTCCATCGCAGCTGCGCCTGCAGACTCCTGATCAGCTCCGGTGGCCGCGCTCTCGTCCTCACCATCGATAGCCCTCGCCATATCGCTTCCACCGGTGACGAACGCGACCGGTGCCATCGAGTTGCTGGCTTTTTCTGTCTTCATATATGCTCCGAAGCCGATTACGAGAACCGCAGCGGCCGCGATGATACCCATCGGCTTCCAGCGTTTCTGCGGTTTCATATAGAGGACCTTCGGCTCCGAATGACGATCTTCGTCCGGCATATCTGCTTTCGCTGGCGCCTCCGCTTCCTTCTGTGCGTCCATTTTCGTCTTCTCGACGTCCGCGTGCTTCATCTGCACAAGCGTCGCCGTCTCCACAGCCCCTTCCAAAGCCGCGCTATGTTCTGTATTTTCCGGGGCAGCCTCCGCGATATAGCGATCCTCGATCTCTGTCATCGCGTGCAGGAGCTGCCGCGCCTTTTCTTCTCTCGTCAACATGAGATGCCTTCCTTTTCTAACTCAGCCATGAGCTGTGCGCGCATGCGGCTCAGGGTCATCTTGACCTTACTTTCCGTAAAGCCATAGTCACCGGCGATTTCCTTGATTTCCGAAAGGTACCAGTAGCGGCGGACGAAAAGCTTCCTGTTTTCCGGCTTCTGGTGTTCCAGAAAGCGGTTGATACATTCGGTCAATGTCAACTGTTCCGGAAGCTGATCCGGCTGTCCCGCCCGGGTATCTGCCACGCACTCTGTGAGCTCATCGAGCGCCGCTGCGGGTTCACCCCGGCCACGCTTCTCCGCATGGGTATGCTCCCAGCGATTCAGTGCCAGATTCCGGGTGATCTTTCCGAGGAAGGTCCGGAGCATGGCCGGACGCTTCGGTGGAATCGCACCCCAGGCCCGGAGCCAGGTATCGTTTACACACTCCTCACTGTCCTCGTGACTGTAGAGTATGTTCATCGCGACCGTATGGCAGTACTTTCCGTATTTCTCATTCGTTGCGCTGATCGCGCTTTCCGACCTCGCGAAGTAGAGGTCGAGGATATCCTGATCGTTCATGTTGTGCCCTCTGTTTCTGTCCTTTCACCTATATACACCGGGTACATAGAGTGGCGTCACATACATTTCATAAAAATATACTGAATTTTTTCATCTTTCCATGGGTGGTGTCCCCGGAGCGTTCATGATCCACCGGATCACGGTTCTTTCCCAAGTGGCATTTCTTATATGCATACTTTTTATATTCATTTTACCCGATACCATCTGATCAGGCATCTGAAATCATCCTCGGAATTCTTACGAAAGTATGAAAAAAGCCGCCGGGAAAACCTCCCGACGACTTTTCATCATCACTCATGTACATTTATGCGCTGTAACGGTTGAGATAGCCGGCAGCACCGGATACCTTACCAGCTGCAGCATCATGTGCCTTCTGCACAGATCCACCCTCTGTACTTGCAGCATCGGCTGCAGTGCTTTCTGTCGCGACAGCCACGGTAGCATCCGCACTGTAGCGGTTCAGGTAGCCGGCGGCACCCTCTACCTTACCAGCCGCAGCGTCATGCGCCTTCTGTACGGAATCAGCAGTACCCTCCGTTTCGGACTCTGCCGCGCTGGCTTCACTCTCTGACTCCGCAGCTTCGGTCTCTGCGCCCGCTTCGCCGGCATAACCGAAGGTAGCCGGATCGACATCCGCATCCGCGATCGCCTGTGCTACTGCGTTCTTAATCGCTGTAGACGTGATAGTCGCACCGGAAACCGCATCCACATTCAGACTGTTCTCCGCGACGATAGTACCTGGCAGTGCATCGATCGCCTTCGTTCCGATATCCGGCGTCTCATTCGCCTCGGTCACGGTCACACGGTAAATCTTTTCCGGAGAGAACGCGACCTCAACCTTTACCGGTCCGTCCATACCCTGTGCACTTCCGTTTGCGATGATCGAACCCTCCGGAATCGCGTTCGCATTTCTGGACTGCATACCCGTTGCGATCGCAACGATGATACCTGCACCGATAACCACCAGTGAAACCATATTTGTATTCTTCTTCATTTCCTATTTCCCCTCATCCGTGCCGATTAACCCTAGTGGCACTTTTGTCAAACCATTCATACATTATAACACAGGTAGTTAACAGCAACAAGCAGAGATGCTTTTCAATACTTTCTATAATGACGCAAAAAGCGCCCCTTACGGGACGCTTCCAGCGGATAAAACATCTGTCTTATGTTATATATGTCAAACGGGGAACCGCCCCGATATGACCGTGCTTACTCGACATCCTGAATGTCCTCATAGTCTTCCTCGCCGGTACGTACCTTGACGGCACGCATCACATTGTAAACGAAGATTAGGTATAGCAAAAGGGCGTCTGGAAAAACCAGACGCCCTTGCCCATGAATGGTATTATAGTTATGGCTCCGCACGAAGTCTACTACCATTTAGTTATATCTAAAATGAAATAAGGGAGCCCGCCGTGGTCCTTCACCACAACATAAAGAGCGTCCCTTTCGGGACGCTCTCTGATCGCCATACAGGCATCGTATCAGTTAAAGTACTCCTTCGCTGCACGGAAGAGACCCATATCATAGTTACCAGGTACGTTCTTATACAGTCCGCTGCCCCAGCGCTCTGCGTGACCCATCTTACCGAGGACACGACCATCCGGCGAGGTGATACCCTCGACCGCATAGTAGGAGCCGTTCGGGTTGTACTGGATATCCATGGTCGGATGACCCTCGAGATCCACGTACTGGGTTGCGATCTGACCGTTCTCGACGAGCTGCTGGAAAAGCGCCGGCTCACAGAGGAAGCGGCCCTCGCCGTGAGAGATCGGTACGCTGTAGATGTCGCCCGGCTCCGTGTCAGCAAGCCACGGAGACATGTTCGAAGCGACACGGATGTTGACGATCTTCGACTGGTGGCGTCCGATCGTGTTGAAGGTCAGGGTCGGACAGTGCTCATCGGTATCACGGATCTCACCATACGGTACGAGACCGAGCTTGATGAGGGCCTGGAAGCCGTTGCAGATACCGAGCATGAGACCATCCCGCTTGTTCAGCATATCCATGGTTGCGTTCTTCACTGCCTCATTTCGGAAGAAGGAGGTGATGAACTTCGCAGAGCCGTCCGGCTCGTCACCACCGGAGAAACCACCTGGGATGAAGATCATCTGGGACTCGGCGATCCGCTTCGCAACCTGCTCGACGGAATCACTGATGTCCTGCTTCGTCATATTGCGTACGACGATGATCTCAGGATCGAGTCCTGCGTCGGCGCAGGCCTTCGCAGAATCATACTCACAGTTGTTGCCCGGGAAGACCGGAATCAGGACGTGCGGCTTCTCCACCTGGATGGCCGGAGCGACCCACTCCTTCTCGGTATAATCCGGAATCGTCACATCTGCTGCACTCTCCTCACTGTCCTTCTCGAGGTTCATATTGCAGGTGAAGACCTTCTCAAGCTTATCCTCGTAAGATGCCTCGAGATCACTGAGCTTCAGGGTCTCGTCGTTGTAACGGATCTCTGCATTGTCCGTGGTGACACCGAGGTCTGCCACGATGATGTTCGCTGCCTTCACAGCCGGATCATTATAGATCGCGTCACGGTCTGCTGCGTCACGGAGCTCCAGCAGGAAGCTGCCGTACTGATAGCCGAAGATGTCCTCGACACTCAGGCTCGGTGCGAAATCAAAGCCGATGTCGTTACCCATGCACTGCTTCAGTACCGCCTCGGCGGCACCACCGTAGGTCGGGGTGTAGATGGACGCGAGCTTACCGTCGAGCACGAGCTGATGTACGTACGCGAACAGGGCGAGGAGGGACTCCTTCACCGGAAGCTCATCACGGTACTGCGGCTTCAGCCAGAGCACCGGATGACCGGCTGCCTTGTACTCCGGGCTCACGATGTTCTTCGCATCCTCTGTGGTGATGGCGAAGGAAACGAGCGTAGGCGGAACATCGAGCCTCTCGAAGGTTCCAGACATGGAGTCCTTACCACCGATTGCAGCGATACCGAGGTCGAGTTGTGCGTTAAATGCACCGAGCAGTGCCTCGAGTGGCTGTCCCCAGCGCTCCGGCGTACGACCCGGCTTACCGAAGTACTCCTGGAAGGTGAGGTAGGTATCCTCGAAGCCTGCGCCGGTTGCAATCAGCTTCGCCGCAGACTCAACGACGGCGAGGTACGCACCCTTGTAGCAGTTCTTCTCAGTGATAAACGGGTTATATCCATAGGCCATGACGGATGTGTCATCGGTATGACCCTTTTCAATGGAGATCTTCGCCGCCATCGCCTGTACCGGTGTACGCTGATTCTTACCGCCGAACGGCATCAGCACGGTACCTGCACCGATGGTGGAGTCGAAGCGCTCGCTGAGACCACGCTTGCTGACCACGTTGAGATCCTCGGCCAGTGCCTCATAGTTCTCGGCGAAGCTGCCCCTCACCTCACGGGCAATGTTCTCGCCCGCCGCAGTCGTCACGCTGATGTGCTTCTCGGCACCGTTACTGTTCAGGAAGTCTCTCGAAAGATCGATGACATTCTTTCCGTTCCAGTGGGCGACGAGACGATTGGTGTCGGTGACGTCTGCCACGTGGGTCGCCTCGAGGTTCTCCTCATGTGCGAGCGCAAGGAAGCGCTCCATATCCTCCGGCGCGACCACGACCGCCATACGCTCCTGCGACTCGGAGATCGCAAGCTCTGTGCCATCGAGACCGGCATACTTCTTCGGAACCTTATCGAGGTTGATGTCGAGACCATCCGCGAGCTCACCAATCGCGACGGATACACCGCCAGCACCGAAGTCGTTGCAGCGCTTGATCAGCTTACTTGCCTCCGGATTACGGAAGAGACGCTGCAGCTTACGCTCCTCAGGTGCATTACCCTTCTGCACCTCTGCGCCGTCCTTCTCGAGGGATTCCACATTGTGCGACTTGGAGGATCCGGTAGCGCCACCGATACCATCACGGCCGGTACGACCGCCGAGGAGGATGACGACATCACCCGGTGCCGGAACCTCACGGCGTACGTTCTCTGCCGGTGCGGCTGCGACGACGGCACCGATCTCCATACGCTTAGCGACATAGCCCGGATGATAGATCTCATCGACGAGACCGGTCGCGAGGCCGATCTGGTTACCATAGCTGGAGTAACCGTTGGCCGCGGTCGTCACGAGCTTACGCTGTGGCAGCTTGCCCTTCATGGTCTCCTGTACCGGTACGGTCGGATCGCCGGCACCGGTGACACGCATCGCCTGATATACATAGCTTCTGCCGGACAGCGGATCACGGATCGCGCCACCGATACAGGTGGCCGCACCACCGAACGGCTCGATCTCGGTCGGGTGGTTATGGGTCTCGTTCTTAAAGAGCAGGAGCCAGTCCTGATCCTCGCCATCGACATTGACCTTGATCTTTACGGTGCAGGCATTGATCTCCTCCGACTCATCGAGCTTCTGGAGCTTTCCTTCCTTCTTCAGAACTTTCGCAGCGAGGGTACCGATATCCATGAGGTTGATCGGCTTCGTGCGGTTCAGCTCCTTGCGGGCTGCGATGTAACGATCCCATGCCTTCTGGAGCGCCGGATCAGCGAAATCGACATGATCGATCGTGGTCAGGAAGGTGGTATGACGGCAGTGATCGGACCAGTAGGTATCGATCATGCGGATCTCCGTGATGCTCGGATCACGATGCTCGGACTTGAAGTAATCACGGCAGAACTCGAGATCGTCGAGGTCCATCGCGAGGCCCTTCTCCTGACGGAAGGCATCGAGCTCCTCGTTCGGTGCATCGATGAAGCCCGTGAGGGTCTCGACCTCGGTCGGGATGTCATACTTTACATCCAGGGTCGCATAGGTGTCGAGGGAAGCCTCTCTCGACTCTACCGGGTTGATGACATACTTCTTGATTTCTGCGATCTCATCCGCGCTGAGCTCTCCGTAGAGGAGGTACACCTTCGCGGAACGTACCTTCGGGCGCTCACCCTGGGTGAGGATCTGGATACACTGTGCGGCAGAGTCTGCGCGCTGGTCGAACTGACCCGGCAGGAACTCGACGGCAAACACATACGCACCGTCCTGCTTCGGAAGCTCAGTCGATACATCATCGAGCTGCGGCTCGCTGAGGACGAGCTGTACAGCCTTATCAAAGGTCTCCTGGTCCAGTCCCTCGACGTCGTAACGGTTCAGAAGCCGTACGTCCGTGAGGTTCTTGATCAGAAGGATGTGACGGATATCATGGCGGAGTCCCTGTGCCTCGTGGCGGAGACCCTGCTTCTTCTCAACATAAATTCTATTTACCATGGATCGTAATCCTCCTTAACTCAGTGCCTTCAGTGCACGCTGTCCTATGTCCTTCCGCATGTGCATCTTTTCGAAGCTGACCTTCGCTGCACTTGCATACGCCTTATCGATGGCCTCCTTCAGAGTCGGTGCGGTCTCAACGACGCCGAGCACACGACCGCCGTGGGTATAGAGCTTTCCATCGCGGAGGTCTGCACCTGCGACGTAGACATGATCCACCTGATCGACACCCGTGATCTCGAAGCCGGACTCGTACGCCACCGGATATCCGCCGGATGCCTCGATGATACAGCAGGCGGATTCATCCTTCCACTTCACTTCGACATCCGCGAGTCTGCCCTCGGTGACGGCCTGCATGATGGTCAGCAGGTCAGAATCCAGCAGCGGCAGTACGACCTGCGCCTCCGGATCGCCGAAACGGCAGTTGTACTCGATAACCTTCGGGCCATCCTTCGTCAGCATGAGACCGAAGTAGAGGCAGCCCTTGAAGGTGCGGCCCTCACTCTTCATCGCTTCGATGGTCGGCTTGAAGATGGTCTCCATGCAGACAGCGGCGATCTCCTTCGTGTAGTACGGGTTCGGTGCGATGGTGCCCATACCGCCGGTATTGAGGCCCTCATCGTTGTCATTGGCACGCTTGTGATCCATGGAGCTGATCATCGGCACGACGACGTTACCGTCGGTAAAGCTGAGGACGGAGACCTCCGGACCCTCGAGGTACTCCTCGATGACGATCTGGTCGCCGGAGTGGCCGAACTTGTGCTCTGCCATGATGGTCTTGATGCCTTCGATCGCCTCTTCACGGGTCATCGCGATGATGACACCCTTTCCGAGTGCGAGTCCGTCCGCCTTGATGACGGTCGGGATCGGGCAGGTCTCGACATATGCTTCTGCAGCATGAATATCGGTGAATACCTCATAGCCCGCGGTCGGGATGTGGTACTTCTTCATCAGGTTCTTCGAGAATACCTTCGAGCCCTCGATGATCGCTGCCTTGCCCTCCGGTCCGAAGGCCGGGATGCCGGCTGCCTCGAGTGCATCGACCATGCCCGCAACGAGCGGATCATCCGGTGCGACGACCACATAATCCAGCTTCTGTTCGACGGCGAACTTTACGACGCCCTCGACATCGGTTGCCTTGATCTCTGGTACGCACTCGGCGTCTCTTGCGATACCGCCGTTGCCAGGGATCGCATAGAGCTTCTCGACCGAAGGATTCTTCTTGATTGCTTTGATGATGGCATGCTCACGTCCGCCACCACCTACGACGCCAATTCTCATCGTTTATGCCTCCTGTTCACGCTTCTGTTCACGGATTTCCTTACTCATCAGCTCGGCTGCGGCCGGCAGAAGCTTCCACTCCGCCTGCTCCATCACGCGCTTCTGAAGGATCTCGGGCGTATCGCCTTCCTCGATCGCGACGGCCTTCTGGAGAAGGATACGTCCGCCATCCGGAATTTCGTTTACGAGATGTACGGTTGCACCGGTCACCTTCACACCGTAGGCGAGTGCGGCCTCATGCGGGCGAAGCCCGTACATGCCCTTGCCGCAGAAGCTCGGGATCAGGGACGGATGGATGTTGATGATGCGATCCGCATACGCATGGATGAAATCCGGGCCCAGGATCGTCAGATAGCCGGCCAGGATGACGAGGTCGATGCTGTGGGACTGTAAGGTTTCGATCAGCTTCGGCTCATCCTTATGCACGACGGTATGCTCGATGCCGGCCTTCTCTGCACGTTCCAGTGCATAGATCCCCTCACGGGAGCCGACGACGAGGACGATCTCGCCATCCGGGATCTCACCACGATGCTGTGCATCGATCAGCGCCTGGAGGTTGGTACCACCGCCGCTGACCAGCACGGCAATTCTAGTTTTATTCTTCATTTGTATATATCCCTCTCAATCTACAAGGAGACAATGCCATTATATGCGCCTTCGGGCGCACCCCATGTGATTAATGGTGGAAGAGACGCATGCCGGTGAAGCACAGCACCATACCGTACTTATCCGCGGTCTCGATGACATTGTCATCACGGATGGATCCGCCCGGCTCTGCGATGTAGCTGACACCGGACTTCCGTGCACGCTCGACATTGTCACCGAACGGGAAGAACGCGTCGGAGCCGAGGGCCGTTCCGGTGAGTGTAGCGAGGTACGCCTTCTGCTCTGCTCTCGTAAATGGAGCCGGCTGCTCGGTGAAGTACTGCTGCCATGCGCCATCCTTCAGGACATCCTCGCACTCCTCGGAGAGGTATACGTCGATGACATTGTCCCGATCGGCACGACGGAGGCCCTCCTTGAACGGAAGGTTCAGGACGCGGTCGGTCTGACGAAGGTGCCAGTGATCCGCCTTATCACCTGCGAGACGTGTGCAGTGCACTCTGGACTGCTGTCCGGCACCGACACCGATGGCCTGACCATCCTCTGCATACGCTACGGAGTTGGACTGCGTGTACTTGATGGTGATGAGGGCGATGGTCATGTTGAGACGCGCCTCCTCGGTGAGCTCCTTGTTCGCACTCACGATGTTTGCGAAGGCCTCCTCGGTCACCTTGTACTCGTTGCGGCCCTGCTCGAAGGTCACACCGAATACCTGCTTGTGCTCGACCGGATCCGGGCGGTAGCTCGGGTCGATCTTGATGATATTGTAGTTTCCCTTCTTCTTCGTCTTCAGGATCTCGAGCGCTTCCTCCGTGTAGCCTGGGGCAATGACGCCATCCGACACTTCGCGGTGGATGATGCGTGCGGTCGTCGCATCACAGGTATCCGACAGGGCGATGAAGTCACCGTAAGAAGACATACGATCGACACCACGTGCTCTCGCATACGCACAGGCCAGCGGAGACTCGTCGAGTCCTTCGATATCGTCTACGAAGCAGGCCTTCTTCAGCTTGTCGGAAAGCTTCCGTCCGATCGCGGCACCGGAAGGAGAAACGTGCTTGAAGGATGCGGCGGCGACCATGCCGGTGGCTTCCTTGAGATCGGAAACCAGCTGCCAGCTGTTCAGTGCGTCGAGGAAGTTGATATAGCCAGGACGGCCATTCAGAATCTCGATCGGAAGATCAGAGCCGTCGTGCATGTAGATCTTCGCCGGCTTCTGATTCGGGTTCATACCATACTTTAATTCAAACTCTTTCATCGCTGCCCTCTCCTCTTATGCGTTCACCTTTGTGAACTTGTTAATCATTCTGTTTGTTACGCTACCGTCTACGACATTGATATAGCGTACGTACATGGAAATCTTATTATCCTCGTTCAGGCTGTTCCAGATCGCCTCTGCGAACTCCTCCGCGCTGTTCGGGATCGCGACACGCTCCGGCTCTCCCTCGAAGGTCGGAATCGGATTACCGTTCTGTTTGTAGGTATGGATGAAGTGGCCAAGACCATTCTGCAGCTTGTAGCTGTAGGTATAGCGTGCACAGTCGGTGCCCTCTGCATCCTGGGACTTGAGAATCGACATCTTATAGCGGTCGGAATCATCGAGCATCACGAGGCCGCTGATACGCGGTGTCCAGTTCGGACCATCCGGCTCGAATTCACGTGTTTCGAGGGCTTCCTCGAAGGTGTTGCCCTCCTTCAGGAAATCATAGATGGTATCCGTCTGATCGCCGTTGGTCACGATCAGATTATCACCGATCTTACGGATCGGGCTGTAGATGATGAGGCTCGGGTCCTCGACCTTGCTGGCGTCTGCCGGGTAGATGGTGACGGTGTCACCATCCTCGATAAATAAGCGGTTTCTGGAGTTTGCGCTACGCCCCATGATGAAGTAAGCGATGGCGATGGACTGTCCATCCGCGGACTTGCCGATCACGATGCCACGGCCAGGGTACTCGTTGTTTTTCAGCAGCTCTGGAAGCTGTGCTACATCATATGTTGCCATGTTTTTACTCTCCTTACTCTAAAACGACCTTATCGTCGGACGCGATGATCTCACCGAGGTGGTATGCCTCGACACCATTTGCACGAAGTACCTCGAGTGCTGCCGCCTCATCCTCCTTCGCTACGACAACGCTCATGCCGACACCCATGTTGTAGGTATTGAACATATCGTGTGTGGATACATCGCCGGTCTTCTGAATCAGCTTGAAGATCGGAAGCACGCGTACGTCATCCATACGGATCTTTGCACCGAGGCCATCCGGGATGGATCTCGGGATATTCTCATAGAAACCACCGCCGGTGATGTGGCTGATGGCCTTCACAGTCACCTTCTCAAGCAGCTGGAGCACCGGCTTTACATAGATGACGGTCGGTGTCAGCAGGGTCTCACCGAGGGACTGACCACCGAGCTCCTCGAGCGGCTTACGAAGCTCCTCCTTCGTGATATGGTCGATGTCGAAGACCTTACGTACCAGTGAGAAACCGTTGGAGTGCACACCGGAGCTTGGAAGTGCGATCACGACATCACCTGCCTTCATGGAGTTGTTGTCGATGACCTTCTCCTTATCCACGATGCCGACAGAGAAACCGGCGAGATCGAACTCATCCTCCGGATAGAAGCCCGGCATCTCTGCCGTCTCACCACCGATCAGCGCACTGTCACTCTGAACACAGCCCTCGGCTACACCCTTTACGATGTCGGCGATCTTCTCTGGCACGTTCTTGCCGCAGGCGATGTAGTCGAGGAAGAACAGTGGCTTCGCACCACAGCAGATGACATCGTTTACACACATCGCAACGCAGTCGATGCCGACGGTGTCATACTTCTCCATCAGGAAGGAGATCTTCAGCTTCGTGCCGACACCGTCGGTACCGGACACGAGAATCGGGTGCTTGTAGCCCTCCGGAAGCTCGAACAGACCGCCGAAGCCGCCGAGACCGGATGCGACACCCTCGGTCATGGTTCTCGCGACGTACTGCTTCATCAGCTCTACGGACTTGTAGCCGGCCGTGATATCAACACCTGCCTCCTTGTATGCCTCACTGTAGCTCTTTGTATTCATATCTAAACTCCTTTATCGTTTGATCGTCATGATACTTCGAATGACATTTTATCGTGAAATGTCATGATATTATTTCATTCGGATAGCTTATATGGATATTTCGTGTGGATACGTTTATTCCATGCGTCTCTTCCATGCCTCACGTGGCTTATGCATTGGCCTCGCTGTTCGGATTCCACTTCTTGTTCGGGTCATCCGTGTGTGCATCTCTCCAGGCCTTTGGAATCTTCTCTTCGAAACGATTCTTCTCGCTGACGCTTGGCAGCTCCGTTGAATACTGACCATTGAAGCACGCGGCACAGTAGCCTGCATTCGGATCATTCTTCGCGATACGGAGCACATTCTCCACACTGAGGTATCCGAGCGAATCAACCCCGATGATCTTCGCAATCTCATCGACGGTATGGTGGCAGGCGATCAGATTGTCCTGACTGTCGATATCGGTTCCATAGTAGCAAGGGTACAGAAATGGCGGTGCGGTTATACGCATGTGGATTTCCTTCGCGCCGGCCTCCCGCACGAGCTTGACGAGACGTGCGCTGGTGGTTCCACGTACGATAGAGTCATCGATCAGGACGACACGCTTGCCCTCGATTTCGGAGCGGATCGTGTTCAGCTTGATCTTGACGAGATTCTCACGCTCCGTCTGTCCTGGTGCGATGAAGGTTCGTCCGATGTACTTATTCTTGATGAGACCGATACCATACGGGATACCGGACTTCCGGCTGTAGCCGACCGCGGCATCGAGGCCGGAGTCAGGAACGCCGATCACGACGTCTGCATCGACCGGATGCTCCTCTGCGAGGAACTCACCGGCACGCATTCTGGCATCGTGTACAGATGCACCATCGATGATGGAATCCGGACGTGCGAAATAGATATACTCGAAAACGCAGGTAGACGGTTTCACCGTCTTGCAGTGATCCTTGATGGAGCGGAGACCATTCTGGTCCATGACCATGATCTCACCCGGCTCGAGGTCACGCACCAGCTTCGCACCGACTGCATCGAGTGCACAGGACTCACTGGCAAATACGACGGAACCGTCCTCGGTTTCACCATAGCAGAGCGGACGGAAGCCATGCGGATCACGTACGGCGATCAGCTTCGACGGCGACATGATGACCAGAGAGAAGGCACCGTGCAGCTTCTCTACAGAATTGGTCACCGCCTCTTCGATCGACTTCGTCTTCAGACGCTCACGCGTGATGACATACGAGATCGCCTCGGTATCCGTAGTGGACTGGAAGATACAGCCCTCCAGCTCGAGGTTACGGCGAAGCTCTGTGGAATTGACCAGATTTCCGTTATGACAGAGTGCCATACGGCCCTTCACATGATTTACGACGATCGGCTGCGCATTGATACGGTTTGTGATGCCGGAGGTGGAGTAACGCACGTGACCGCAGGACATCTGTCCGTCGCCCAGACGGTCGAGCTGTTCCTTCGTCATCGCCTCGCTGACGAGACCGAGCTCACGATAGAAACGGAAGACACCCTCGTCGTTTACGACGATACCGGCCGATTCCTGGCCACGGTGCTGTAACGCAAACAGCCCATAGTAGGTCAGTCTTGCAAGTGGCTTGGTTGTCTTCGAGTACATGCCAAATACGCCACACTCGTCATTAATTTTTCCCATAGATTCCCCTTTAGATGTATAGAAATATAATTGCGCCTGCGATGGTCATGAAATAAAGTACGTTTATGTGCATGCCTCCGATACTGCCGGCGCGTAATCGTTACTATGTGTGATTTCGCCCCTACCGATCGCTCAGCTGTTAAACTGCGCCTCGATGGCGGCATTCTTCTCCAGGATCGTCTGATGATTCTTATCACGCTCATCCTGAAGCTTCTGTGCGAGTGCGGCATCTTCGATCGCCAGCATCTCGATGGCGAGCAGTGCTGCGTTCTTTGCGGTATTGACGCCGACCGTGGCAACCGGAATTCCAGGTGGCATCATGATCGTGGAAAGAAGTGCATCCATGCCCTCAAGTACCTTCGATGAACATGGGATACCGATCACCGGAAGTGTGGTATTCGCTGCGATGGCACCTGCGAGGTGCGCAGCCATGCCGGCAGCGGCGATGATGACACCGAAGCCGTTTTCACGTGCGGATTTCGAGAACTGTGCAGCCTCCTCCGGTGTTCTGTGGGCACTGTATACATGAACTTCAAAAGGTACTCCGTACTCCTTCAGGACACTGATGCCTTTTTCAACTACTGGAAGATCTGAATCACTTCCCATGATGATCGCAACTTTTTTCATGCAAACTCCTTTCCTGATCCGTGGAAGCACCGCTTCCGATATCACTCTGAATACGTCCGCCCGGAGGGCATCACAGAGAACTCATGCCAGAAGCGTGAGCCTGTAATCAACAACAAAAAGAGGGAACAGCGCAGGCTGTTCCCCCTTCTATTATTTTACGGTATTCGAATAGATGTCGTTATTAATTTCGCAGCTTACACTAAGCCCGATAAATCCGGCCTGTCCTGAGAATCCGAGTGCACACATCGCTAAAAGGTGATTCGTATGTCTGTTTCCAGCCATGTGCTTCATCCCCAAATCCTTTCGCCCGAGAAACTTGTGAACAACGACAACAAAATTATATTAGATGCCGTCTGCTCCGTCAAGCTGTCACTTTGCCATTTTAAGAAGGATTTCGTTTGAACGGCTTATGAACTTTGTCATCTCGTCTGCACTCAGCGGGGACTGCTGCAGCTTCGCAAGATCGTAGAGCTGCTCGGAGATCATGTCGACGGTCTCCTTCGCTGCTTCATCCGTACGATGCTCGATCAGATACTGTACCAGCGGATGTTCGGTATTGAGAATCAGTGTCTCATCGACCGGCATATCGCTCATCGGCATACCACTCATCGCATACATCTTCATCATGTCATTCATACGACGGCTCTCCTCGGAGATGGAAAGCATCGCCGCGATGGAGGACTGTGTCAGCTTCTGAAGCTTTACCGTCAGCTTATCCTTCTTCGATGCGGCACGGATCTCGGTTTCCAGATCCTTCTGCTGCTCGTCGAGGGTCTTCTGCTCATCCGCACTTACCGCTGCCTTGAACTCCTCACTGAGATCAGCATCGATTCTGCGGAAGTGAACGCCCTGGTTCTTCGCTTCGAGCTCAGAGATGAACGGCTGGTCGATGCGCTCCGGCAGGATGACGGCATCCTTACCTGCATTCTTAAACATCGCGATGTACTGACTCTGCTGAACAGGGTCGGTGACATAGTAGATGACCTTGTTCTTTTCAGGCTTGTCACTGTTCTCCGCGGTCTTCGCTGTATCTCCCGTGGAAGCAGCCGTCTCGTCCGCTGCGCTGTTCTCAGCACCGGCCTTTTCTGTGGCTTCGTCGACGTCACTCTTCTCGACTTCGAGGCACTCCGGCAGGGCGAGGAACTTACCGTTGATGTCCTTGAAGAGGATGTAATCGGTCATCTTCTTACAGAACTTATCGTCGCGGAGGCAGCCGTACTTGATGAATGGTGCGATATCGTCCCAGTACTTCTCATAGTTCTCACGATCGGTCTTGCAGAGGCCGGACAGCTTATCGGCGACCTTCTTTGTGATGTAATCCTGAATCTTCTTTACGAAGCCGTCGTTCTGGAGCTGGGATCTCGATACGTTCAGCGGCAGATCCGGACAGTCGATGACGCCCTTCAGGAGCATCAGATACTCCGGGATGACTTCCTTGATGTTGTCTGCGACGAAGACCTGGTTGTTATAGAGCTTGATGATACCCTCGGCAGACTCATACTCCATGTTGATCTTCGGGAAGTAGAGGATGCCCTTCAGGTTGTACGGGTAATCCATGTTCAGATGGATCCAGAACAGCGGCTCCTTATAGTCGCGGAATACCTTATGATAGAAGTCGATATACTCTTCCTTCGTGCACTCGGATGGCGTCTTCCCCCAGAGCGGATGTGTATCGTTCAGGAGCTGCGGACGCTTCTCGATCTTCAGCTTCGCCGGTGTCTTCGTCTCCTTGCCATCAGCATCCTTCTCGACCTTCTCAGGGATCTCCTCTACGACGACATCACCGTCCTTCTTCTGATCCGCCTGGATCGTCTCAGTGTCCTTCGGAAGCTTCGTGATATAGACCTCGACCGGCATGAAGGAGCAGTACTTCTCGATGATCTCACGCATCTCCCACTCGTTATCGTACTTGAGACAATCGTCGTTCAGATGGAGGGTGATGGTGGTACCGACGGTTTTCTTGTCGCCATCGGTCATCTCATATTCCGTACCGCCGTTGCAGGTCCAGTGAATCGCTGTCGCATCCTGCTTATAGGACAGAGTGTCGATGTCGACCTGATCTGCAACCATGAAGACACTGTAGAAGCCGAGGCCGAAGTGTCCGATGATCTGATCATCGTTGGCCTTATCCTTATACTTGTTGATGAAGTCCGTCGCACCGGAGAAGGCGATCTGATTGATATACTTCTCGACCTCCTCTGCGGTCATACCGATACCGTTATCCTGGAAGGTGATGGTCTTATGCTCGGAATCGACGATCACATCGACTCTGCCCTTATAGTCTGCAGGCTTCGTCCACTCGCCGATGAGGCTCAGCTTCTCCAGCTTCGTGATCGCATCACATGCGTTGGAGATCTCCTCACGTACGAAGATATCCTGATCGGAATACATCCACTTCTTGATAATCGGGAATATGTTTTCAGAATTGATCGAAAGTGTACCCTTCTGTGCCATAACATTTACCTCTTATACTATGTAGATTTCATCTCGTATCGTCCTTCTTCGTGCCGGACAGACGCATACTGTCCATTGAAGGCGGATACAGATGATTCATTTTATTCACAACGAAAAGAAGTATAGCACCGATGTTAGCACTCTACAAGCTGTACTGCTAATAATTCATAGATAATTCATAATTAGTGTATCAGATCAGCCAAGGGGACCCGGAGGGGCTGATCTGATACACTAATTAGAAGAATTAAAAAAGGCCCCATCACTGGGGCCTGAAGCGTGGAACTGCGGGGACTCGAACCCGGGACCGATCGGTTATGAGCCGACTGCTCTAACCAGCTGAGCTACAGTTCCATCTTATATAAATATCGAGGAATCGATATTCATCAGTTTAAAAAAGCCTTAGCTCTGAAAGCTAAGGCTGAAAGCCGGGATTCGGACTCGAACCGAAGACCTACTGATTACAAATCAGTTGCTCTACCAACTGAGCTATACCGGCACAACTCCCCCAGTCGGACTCGAACCAACGACACCGCGGTTAACAGCCGCGTGCTCTACCGACTGAGCTATGGAGGAATAGCTGCCCCGCGAAGGGAACAAATTATATATATCGTGCCTTGAAAACTATATACCGCTTATATATTATTCTGTAGATAAAACATCAAACCTACCAGCACATCTACTGTCGTAGATGCCGCATACTCGTGAATGTGGAAGTAAATCTTCACGCTTCACTCGTCTTGCGCACATTGGATAAGCCCTCGACCTATTAGTAACTATCACCTGAATGCTTTGCAGCACTTACAGCTTAGCCCTATCA
>NZ_JBQKLS010000011.1:0-107187 GCF_052116105.1 Oribacterium sp. Sow4_G1_1 | reverse complement strand
GGGCTCAGCGGCCGCAGTGCGGGGCGGGCAGCGGCGCGGGGCGGCGACGCGGGTGCGGTGCGGACGGCGCGGCGGGCGCAGCAAGCGGAGCCATACAGGTTCCGTCGTCTGCATTGGCGCAGCTGAGCATGCCTGAATAATGATGTTCATGTTATACTTTTCTCTTCGCAAGCGCAAGTCCTGAAATGAATATGATCTCTATATCTGAAATGAATATGATTTCTATATGCGGTGGTTGGAGAGCGAGCGGCCATCTAGCCAATATTGGATGCGACGGCCAACTATCCAATATATGACGATTTTTCAAAAGATAGTTATGATTTTCAGGTTGAAAAAGGATTTATCCTGGGAAATTATCCACTTCGGTGCTTTTTCGAAATTACTGGATATAGTAGCTGCTAATTCAGAAAGCCTGCTCTTCTTTGAATAACCACTATTATAAAATGTCACGATTATTAGATACTTATTCCTTGAAATCAAATCAATCATCACCCAAAACACTATCGAGTATTTTTCTAAAAGCACTTTTCTGGATAGTACGCTTATATGCGTATGTTCTTTTTTTCGAAAAAATATCCAAAATATAAGCTTTTTCAAAAATAGTGGATGATTTATTAAACTGCCAGGTGGTAGATGGATCCGAGACAACAAGTTCGGACGATTTCGAAGCAGTGACATAATCGTAGGTAATACCGCAGGCAGCTGTTAAAAGCAAATATAGTCCGTTTGTCGACCTTGTCAAAAGCAAGGACTTATATTACGATACAGATATACAAAACGACGGATTTTTTTAAGAACGCATGCAGTTATTCTATACAAGCTATAGGCACAGCATATACTTTACACTGATTTCTGCTCTTTACTTTCTGCCTTCTGAATTTTGATTTCAGGATTCTAATTTCGTCGTTGCTTCTTTTCAGAATTCTGATTTCATCGTTGTTTGATTTCAGAATTCTGATTTCGTTGTTGCCGTCATGATTATTATATTCCGAGCGAAAGGAACTACTCGAAATGCCCGATGTACATCGATCTGAAGCTTCTGTGAAGTCCGCCATATCAACCACCTCCACCTCTTCCCTACAGAAATCATCTGGAGAAACTAAAAACATGGCAGCCGCATGTCCGGCGGTCGATGATGTACCGTCTTCTCTGCCGCCTCCGAAAAAGCCACAGCACATGACATGGGCAATGTCTCTGGCCTCAGCCTATGCGCGTATTTTTTCTGCGTTGGAAAGCGGCAGGGATGTGCTGGCGATGCCACCAGTCGGTTCGCTTCGTCTGGACTGCTACCGGCAGCTTGTGAAGCAGCTTACAGGCATCACGCTGATCATTTCTTCATATAAAGAGCGTATGGAAAAAGAAATCGATATCCTCGAAAAGGATGGCATCCCTGCGGCGATGCTGCATTCCGGACTGTCGGATTATGCCATGGCTGCACAGCTCGAGCGCATCCGACGCCGTCATTTCCAGGTGCTCTTTGCCTCACCGGGCCTTCTAGAGGACCCGAAAATGCGCTCGTTTCTCGTCTTCAAAACGACGATATCTCTGATCGTCATCGACGAAGCACAGATCTGTTCGATCCACGCACCACATTTCCAGCCGCTCTATCACTCGATTCCACTTCTGCTGAAGGATCTCGAACGCCATGCAGCATCCTCCCGTCCGCCGGTCCTTGCACTGACACTGCCGACAACGCGTCAGATGGAGCAGGACATCGGGCACTTTTTCTCACTTCAGCATCCACTTCTCGTCCGTCACTCGTTTGAATGTCCGAATCTCTTTCTATCCGTGCATCGCCCGCAGCGCAAGGCACCATTTCTTCTCGATTTTCTGCGCCGCCACGAAGATGAGGCAGGCATCATCTACTGCACCGAGCATCGGCTGACGGAGCACATCGCGCAGCTGCTCAATCGCAGCGGTTTCCCGGCATTGTCCTACCACGCAGGTCTGACCCGCGAGGAACGCATGGCGAATGCCCGTGCATTCTGCGCCGGCGCTCCTTCGTCCGACCGGCGTATACAGCGGTCGTCCACACACGATGCCGAGGCCCATGCCGGTGCCCGGATCCTCGTCGTGACGCCGGATCCTTTTCTCGAGCTCGACCGGTCGGATGTGCGTTTCGTGCTGCACTACACGATGCCGGAAAGTCTCGGGCGCTACTATCAGGAGCTCGTCCACGCGGGGCGTGACGGACTTCCGGCCGAATGCATTCTCCTCGCGAACGAGCGCGACTTCGAGCTCCAGCGCACGAAGCTCGAGAAGGTGACGCTCGGCTACCAGGCGTATCCGGAAGCCGTCGCGCAGGTGAAGCGACAGTTGGAGGCGATGCGTCGCTACGCGATGACGCACCAGTGCCTGCGATCCTTTCTCCGGGATTATTTCGGGGGTGAAGATCCCGTCGATTATGAAGTCATCACGCTGCCGTCACGGAATCGCGTGCTGACGAGCGCAGAGCTGCCGGTCGACGAAAGCCTGCGGACGATCCGACAGTCCGGACACTACCCGAAAAACCGCGTCCAGAAGGTGTCGATGCAGCTCAAGCGTGCGGAGAAGCAGCATATCTTCATCCGCTACGCAGATCAGGCATACATGAAGAACCAGGCTTACAAATATGAACATCTCCGCACGGATCCATGGGAGCTGTGCGAGCCCGGCATCCGCGTGCAGCGCTTCCGGGCATTTTCCATCCCACGTGACAGCTGCTGCGTGAACTGTGATCCGGAACACTTTCTCGAAGAAGACCGCTATGGCATCAGCGACACCATGGGCCTGCAGGAACGGATGCGCGAACATCGGCACCAGCTCGAGACGGATATGGATGTCGGGCGGAAGATCCGTCTGTGGAAGGCAGGCGAAAAACCGTACCACTTTGATTATGATGCGCACACGAAGTGCACAGGAAGGATTATGGCGATGCGAAAAGTCGAATATCAGAAAACAGCAGCTACGATGGCCGCGGTGCTCGGTCAATCATCCAAATCGTCGATCGAAACACCTGCGCACGCATCGACTGCGCCGGGGGCATCATCAAGCGTGCCAGAATCCCCAGCGGACGACCGTCTCCCGGCTACCACGCCATGCGAGGGCAATGCCTCTGTCCGGACCAACGATGGCAAGGCCGGCAGGGGCGGATATGCGCGTGGCAGCGATGACGAGGCCGGCAGTGTCGGATATGCCCGGACTGACGATGCCGAGGCCGGCAGGGGCGGATATGCCCGGACCAGCGATGGCGAAGCGGAAGCACAGCAGCTTCGGCTGCTTGAAAACGCCCGTCTCGAGATTTCGCCCGAGATGCGGACACACCTGCTCGGAAATCTGAAGGCGCTTCGGAAGCGGCTCGCGATGGAACGGAGTGTTCAGGCGTATCTGATTTTCACCGACAAATCACTGGTGGAGATGTGTCGTATGCTCCCGCTCACCCGCGAGGAATTCGCACGCATCTATGGCGTCGGTCAGCGGAAGCTGGAACTCCACTACGAAGCCTTCATCGATGAGATCCGGAAAGCCCTCGATCCTGCGTATGTCGCAGATTTCTATGAAAACGTGTCGGAAGAGATGCAGGTGGATATGCAGGATGGTACCGGAGCCTGTGTGACCGGAGAGCGTACCGGCATGAATGACTCGGCGGACCCGGCACGCGTCGCAGAGTTCTATGCAAATGCGTCGGAAGAGGTTCAGTGTACAGCCGGAGAGCGTACCGGCATGAATGACTCGGTGGACGCTACACGCGTAAAGCGGGTGCCAGGTACATATGCGCCGTCTTCAGACCCTGTTATCGCGACGAGTGTTATAAAGCCGATTCCACAGGAAAGGTCAGAATCACAGAAAAATCCGAAATATCGTTTCATTCCGGATGATGTCCTGCTGGCTTTCCTCGAGGAGAAGTACCTGCAGCAGCGGACGCGGAAGCAGGTGAAGAAAAAGCAGGACTTCTTCCTGACCGTGGCAGAAGCCGCCTCCTTCCGCTGCGCAGATGGCCTGCGCTCGCCGGAAATCGCCGCGCTTCTGAACGCGCTCGTCGCGGAAGCGGAGGAAATCTCTTCTACGAACAGTCCCATCGCGTCAATCGATGTCGGCGTTTCGGACAATGGATCAACGTCAGCCGCAGTGACGACGGGGAACCCGTTCGAAACGCAGATATCGGATGCAGTGGCGACCAAGAACCCGTTCGAAACACAGATATCAGCAGAAGTGGCGATCGAGAACCCGGGTGAAACACAGATATCAGATGCAGTAGCGACGGTGAACCCGGGCGAAACGCAGACATCGAATGCAGTGGCGATGGAGAACCCGGGCGAAATACAGATATCAGATGCAGTGGCGGCGAAGAACCCGGGCGAATTAACGAATCAGCAAAAGCCGCGCGTTCGGGAGCGAAAGAAGTTGTCTGGTGCGACCATCAATCGAAAGCTGGCGGAGCTTGGCTATCTGAAATTAAGCGAATACAGATTCAACGGCAGGCCGCATCAGACCTTCCTCCCAACCACCAAAGGAGAGGCTGCCGGCATTGTCCTAGGCACCCGTAAGAGCCAGGGTGGCGTGGACTACCCGACCGCTTACTTCAGCGCAGCCGCCGCAAGCTGGGTCGCGACGCTGTTCGTCCGGGACGAGACGAAGTGAAGCCGGAAACATTGGCAGACCATGCAGAGGTCCGAAAAATGGCGGGAGCTGGGGCTCGGAATGACAAGTGCAGGCGCTGCAGATGCCGAAGATGACAAACAAAGACGATGCAGATGTCGGAGATGACAAACACAGGCGTTGCAGATGCCGAAGATGACAAACACAGGCACTGCCGGGGCTCGAGATGACAAGTGTATGCGAGCATGGCCCGGTGGGAAAGCATGGGCGGACGCTGTCTGTCATCAAAGAAGTACAGACATGAAACACAAGCGTCATGTTTTTTTAGGAAAACCACTTGACGATATAGGGAGGATTATGGATTTATCTGAAAAAATGAAATATGAAATCGAGCAACTGCAGCATACCCGTGCTCAATATGAACGCTGGCTGGAAACCGCGCCGGAGGGGAGTCTTTACTTCCATAATAATGAGCCTGGGGCTGCATGGCTGTATCGCGCACCAGACTCTGAGAAAGCACGTTATCTTTCAAGAACAGAGGTGGAGCTCGCAGAAAAGCTAGCGCTGAAGCGTCTCTATCGTGCCCGGCTCAAGGATATCGATCAGCAGATCGCCGCCTACTCAAACTGTTTGAAAGCGCTGGAAAAAGCTCATCGAGTAGAGCATTTGCTGGAACGTTCAGAAGCACTGCGCGTATTGACGGCCCACTACCTCTACTATTTGCCACAGGATCTTGCGGAGTGGGTCAATGCTGACTACGAAAAAAATCCGGCAAATCCAGAAAATCTGAAAGTGCCCACAATAGCTGGTGAATATGTTCGTTCGAAATCCGAGCGCGCAATTTATAACCTGCTGCGCAATGCGAATCTTCCATTCCGTTATGAATGCAAGCTGGAGCTGGAGCATGCCCGAAGGCCGAACTATCCGGATTTTACGATTCTGAATCCAAATAATGGGAAGACCTACTACTATGAACATTTCGGCATGATGGATGATCCGAATTACCAGCAAGACTTCTTAAGCAAGATGCGAACCTTTCTGAATAACGGAATCTATCCTGGCGTGAACCTGATCATGTCGTTTGAAACAAAGGATACGCCGATCGATGAGGTTTATGTGAATCATCTGCTCGAATACTACTTCGGAAATGTGATGGAAAAAAGATAAATATTTGTCTGTTATGGATTTCAAACGCTGTCAAAATGTGGTCGCAGATGTAATTTGAGTCCAAAGCATTCCGTTGATCAGTGATCCACATCCAGTCAGTCAACGATATCTACTTTCTTTCATATTCGAAAATACTGGATCAAATTGGCAGATCCATGAAAACCTTTGCCGGATTCAAAACTATCCACTATTTTAAAATCAGATCCTTTTTGGATAGTTTTGCTCGAAATCGCACATACGCTTAAAAGCGTACTATCTATAATAGATTCCTTTTGAAAATAGTGGATAGTTGATTTGGCTATTAAATGCTCCATTTTGCTAAGGGCATATCCAATATGTAATCTTTCCGAAATTTATAGATAGTCCAGTATGAAGCTTGCTTCGAAATAAAAGGATTGAGTATCCATCATTTAAAAAATCGTCCAATATTAGATAGTTTTCTCTCGTAGGCTCATAAAAAACGCCAAATAGATATCCAGTATTTTTAAAATCCGCTGATACTAGATACTGCGCCGCGGGACGGCTTCCGCTATGGATACGGATTGTCAATACGGAGGAAGCTGAGCACGCTACAATGTCTGCTTTCTAATCGTGGACGGTACTAATGTCAGAAAAACTGAAACCGCGTCGCGGGACCAGTTTCGAGGTCCTGCGGCGCGGTTTCTCTCATGTTTCAAATATATTCGTATGACATCGGCGAAAGCATCCGTATCCATAATCTTCAGGAGCGGATGTCCGAGCTCATGCTCCCTGGAGCCGAGCTCGATTTCTGCCGGCGTTCTTCACGCCTTCACGCGCGGATTTCCTTCCGCATGAAGCTGATGTAAGCGAGGGCGAAGCCGATGACAACTTCCATGATCATGGCGACGAGGTGCGGCCAGATCTGAAGGAGCGACTGTCCGAGGCTCAGGTACGAAGCGAGGGCACCGTTCTGGTACTCGACGAGTGACATGATGTCGAGGGAGCGGACGTTCGGGTTCATGAGGACGGAGGCGGCTTCACTGAAGAGGTAGTACGGCGAGATACGGTTGATGCCGGTCTGCAGGCGGTACGCGCTGATCACATCCTGCGCAGAGGCATGGGTACCGGCGAACATCGCGTTTGCGAGGCCGCTCGCCACGAGCGAAAGGAACATGGTGAGGAAGAGCCAGAGCGCGATGGAGGAAAGCGCCGAGGTCGCGGCATGGCGTGAAAGTGTCGAGAAGAGGACAGAAATCGCGAGCCATACCGAGATGTACACGCCGCTCAGCAGCAGAAAGATCACGAGGCGCACCCACTCTTCGGCCACCGGCTTTGTGCCGCTCAGCAGCAGCCCGAGTCCGGACAGAACGCCACCGAGTGAAAAGACCGTCAGGAAGACGACCGTCGCACCCGCGAGGAACTTCGCGTTGATGATGGTATCGCGGTAGATCGGCTGTGCAGCGAGGCGGTTCAGCGTGCCCTGCGCCTGCTCGTTGTTGATGGCGTCGAAGCCCAGCATGATGCCAAAGATCGGACCGAGGAAGCCGAGGAAGCTCTGGAAGCTGTAGATCGAGCTTCCGGCGGTCGTAAACAGCTTCAGAAACTGGAATTCACTGACGCCCTGTCCCTGGGACTGTGCGGCCAATGCTGTCTGCCGGAGCGATCCGATGGCGCCGTAGAGGCTCGCCACCGAGACGATCATGAGGAGCGCAAAGAGTGCCCAGAAGCGACGGCTGCAGAGATGATCCGCGAGCTCCTTTCGGTAGAGCACCGCCATGCCGCGGCGGTTGGTCCGTACATTCGACGCATGACTTTCCGGTGTCTCGCCCGGCAGGAGATCATCCTCCTCCATGAACCAGTCGACGATTTTTTTCAGCAGGTTACCGGCAGATTTCTTACCTGCATCTGGCGTTGTAGCCTTTGAAGCCTCCATCCCATCATTTTGTGCGTCAAATGGAGATGATTCTGCTGCAGTCGCAGAAGCTTCCGCTACAGATCCTGTCATCATATTTATGCCAGCCGCATTTATCGAAACACTGCCATGCATCGGTGCCGCTCCAACTCTACTGCACTGCGAAAAATCAGCGGCTGCGCCTGAGAAGCTTCTCTCTGAGTGATCGCTTTTCTGTCTTGTTTTCTGTGTGATTTGTGCGATTGTCATAGTTCTCGTCACCTCCTGCTTTTTCGAAATATTTGCGATAGATTTCATCGAGGTCACCGCCACGCTCGTGGAGCTCGATGAGAAGATATCCGGCGTCCGTCAGCTTCCGGAAGAGCTCCGCGCGGATGTCGCGGCCGGACTCGACGTGGAGGGTTCCATCCTCCTTCACGCCGACGAGACGCACGCCCGCGATGCCGCGCACCAGAGCCTTCAGCTCTTCGGTCTCGCCAGACGCGCTCTCTTCCGCTGCGCCGCTCTTCACGGCAGATGTCGAGGTCCCATCCGCAGAGGCCAATGTCTCTGCCGTGGTCTTCATCGTGTCCCGTTCTGCATATGCATCCGACACTGTTCTATGCGCTGCAGCACGCTGCCCATTCGCAGTCTTCTCTGCGCGGAAGTCTACCATATAAAGGCCTTCGTTCTGCAGCTGTTGTCCGAGCTCGTCGATGCGTCCGCAGGCGATCATCCTTCCTTTTACGAAGATGCCGACGCGGTCGGATATTTCCTGGATCTGGTAGAGCTCGTGGGAGGAGATCAGGATGGTACGACCATCCTTGACGCTCAGCTCACGAATCAGCGCGGTGAGCTCACGCATGCCGGACGGGTCGATGCCGAGGGTCGGCTCATCCATGATGATGATTTCCGGATCCTTCATGAGAACATCGGCGATACCGAGACGCTGTCGCATACCACGTGAATAGGTGCCGGTTTTTCGATCAGCGGCGTAGGTCATGCCGACCCGCTCGAGGAGGCCGCTGGCCCGCTCTTCCGCTTCTTTTCGTGTGAGGCCGTTCATCATGCCGGAGAAAATCAGGTTCTCACGACCGCTCATATCCGGATAAAAGCCGACATTATCCGGCAGGTAGCCGACGATTTTTTTGACCGCCAGCGCATCGCGCGTACAGTCGAGGCCGCTGATTTCAGCGGTGCCGGACGTCGGATCCGTAAGGCCGAGCAGCATCAGGGTCGTGGTGGTCTTACCGGCACCATTCGGACCGAGCAGACCGAAGACCTCGCCCTTATGAATCTCAAGGTTCAGGTGATCGACCGCGGTCACGTCGCCGTACTGCTTCACCAGCTCGCTGGTCCGGATGATGATCTCATGCAGTCCCTCATTCCGCTCGGAACGCCAGTCGGCAGGGTCCCCGACCGCCTCATCGCTGTCGACAGATGCCTGGTCTGTACACTTCTCGCTGCATGCGCCACCCGCTACATGCGGATGAAAAAATCGGGCGCTGCATTCAGGCTTCGTCGCCCCAGCGCTGCCGGCGACTTCCGCAGCGCACTCGGCGTAGTGGTCGTCTGCATTGGCCGTGACCCGCGTGGCGACTGTTCTATTCTGAAGCTCGGTCATGATCAGTGCCTCCCGTACTTATGGAATACCTCGCCGAGGCCGCAGATGACGGCTGCGATGATGAGGATGCCGACGACGCCCCAGAGGGTCGAGGTCTTAACGGTGACACGGAAGGACTGGTCGAGCGAGGTGTCTTCATTCTGTGCGCTGACGGTCATCGCGTAGTCACCGGACATGGCGTCCTTCGACGGGGTGACGTACATGACGACGTCCTTCTTCTCGCCGGCCGCGAGGGTGTCGATCGTGCTCTCAGAGAACTCGATGGTCCAGCCGGACGGTGCCGTGGTCGTGAGGTTTACGTTGTTTAGGTCGATGTTGCCGCTGTTGGTGACGGTGATCGGAACCGACTGCTTCTTGTTGACATTTGCGTCGAAGCTGAGGGTGCCGTCCGTGGTCGTGAGGTCGATCTTATAGGTGCCGGTGATGGTGACCTTCAGGGTCTGGCTCAGGCTCTGGGCTGAGCTCGTCGCGGTGATCGGGATCTCGTAATCGCCGGCAGCGACCTTATCCGGCGGCGTTACAGTGACGGTCACACTCTGAGAGCCGTGGGCATCGACGTCGACGCTGGACGCGGCATTGCTCGCACCACTCGGCTTGAAGCTGACGGTCCAGCCGGTCGGTGCATCGGCGGCGAGGCTGTAGGTCTGGGCACCTGATGAATTATTCTGTACGGTGGAGTTAAAGGTGAAGGTCGTGCCGCTCGCGCCCTGCTGCTCCGGGTAGGTGGTCGTCAGCTGGTTCGTGCCCGTGGTCTCGTCGGAGACATTGATCGTCAGCTGGAGATCACTGCTGGCCTCGCCCGCGCTCGCCGCATGCAGGAGCACGTTGTAGCTGCCCTTCTGTGCGTCGTCCGGGACGGTCACACTATAGGTGACGAGGCCGTCGTTCGAATCCGCGTCTGCACCAGACTTCACGAATACGTTCGAA
Organism: Oribacterium sp. Sow4_G1_1; assembly: GCF_052116105.1. Classification (NCBI taxonomy): domain Bacteria; kingdom Bacillati; phylum Bacillota; class Clostridia; order Lachnospirales; family Lachnospiraceae; genus Oribacterium; species Oribacterium sp. Sow4_G1_1. The sequence goes on along the minus strand of NZ_JBQKLS010000011.1, from coordinate 97,039 downwards.
ACCTCCTTGTTGTTGCCCTCGAAGTAGCCCTTCCAGCTGTCGTCGAGGCCGCTCGCGCTGAGGCTCGTGTTGAGGCCCGCGCCGGTCTGGTTCGTGAAGTCGAGGCTAAAGTTCAGGGTGTCGCCCGGCTTCGCGGTGATGCCCGTGTAGTCTGTGGACATCTCGAGTCCGCCTGCGGCCAATGCCGGCGTCGCGAGGCAGGTGGCGCTGAGTAAGGTAAAAGCGCCCACGCAGGCTGATAAAGCAAGTGCATGAGCGCCGGAAATATGTTTCGAAGTAGTCATGATGTTTCCCCCAGTAAATTCAGATTTGTTGGAGGATTTTTCTTCTCCAACTAAAAGCTGGTTTTAGTCGGAAAATGTGTTTCAAATGTGTTCAGAATAAGTTGATTTTGTGAATTCAGAGCTGCGCCGGCCCAGTACCCCGGAGGGCAGCCAACAGAAGCACAGTACTCCGAGACCGGTTCAATCTAAGCCAGGGACCCTAAGTGGCACTAGGCCCTCTGCAATCACTGAGTTTTCTTTATGAAAACTCAGCGTTGCAGAGGGTGCTAAGGAAAATATGTACCAAGTGCCACTAAGGGGACCTGGCTTGATTTCACACGGTCTCTACGTATGGCATTCTGTTGGCTGCCCTCCGGGGTGCTGGCTGAACCTCAGCAGATTTATCTGGATTTCAGATGCAGTGTCCGCATGGGTGGGAGGCCGTCGGTTTCGTGGGTGGCGAGGATGAGGGGGCGGTGGGCTTTGGTTTCGAAGATGTAGTGGATGACCTGCTGGCGGGTCTGGTCGTCGAGGCCGGTGAAGGGTTCGTCCATGAGGAGGAGGTCGGAGGCGGGGAGGAGGGCGCGGACGAGGGCGACGCGGCGGCGCATGCCGCCGGAGAGTTCGCGGACTGGCTTCGTGAGGGCGTCTTCCGGGAGGAGCTTCGCGAGTTCTGCTGCCGCTCGTGCACGGGAAATCATCGGCGAAACGGCGGAGACATTGGCTACGGCATCGAGCGAATCCAGGAGACGGTCCTCCTGGAAGATCATGCCGATCCGGAGATGTGCGCCGGCGGTTGCGGCCTCGCCCATCGTGATGTCGATCGTGCCGCTATCCGGGGTCTCGAGCCCCGCGAGGATGCGGAGCAGGGTCGTCTTCCCGACGCCGGACGGGCCGAGCAGCAGGAGGTCGCGGTTGTCGGCCTGGCTGTCGATGCGGAAGCTGAGGTCGTCGAGGACCCGCTGGCCGTCGTAGGATTTGGTGAGATGGTTGCATGTAAGCAGCATGGTTACTCCTTTGATTGTTGCCGGCCCTCCGGGTTCCCTGGCTGAACAATTTACTGTTATAAGGTTGATTTCAAACGGGGCATCAGATTCATGTTATTTCTGGTGGAACAGTGCGCGGAATCCGGCGAGGAAGAGGTGCTCGAAGAGGTACGAGGTTAGGATGATGGCGATCGTCCAGCTGAGGAGTTCGCCGGTTTCGAGGTAGATCTTCGCGTTGTAGAGGCCGTTGCCCATCGAGCCGAGGGGCTGGCCGATCACTTCGGCGGCGACGCCGCTCTTCCAGGCCATGCCGAGCGCGGTCTGGAAGGCGCTGTAGAGGTACGGGAAGAGCGCCGGGAGGTAGATGAAGCAGAGGCGGCGCGTGGTCGGCATGTGAAAGACCGTCGCCATCTCGAGGAGCTTCGGGTCCGTCGCCTTCAGACCGCTCAGGGTGTTTAAATACAGGAGCGGGAGGACGACGAGGGCGCTGATATAGAGGGAGAGCATGCGGTTGCCCGCCCAGATCAGCAGGATGATGACGAAGCTCGCCACCGGCACGGCCTTCAGCGCGAGGATGAAGGGCGCGAGGAGTTCCTCGAGGAAGGGGCGGCGGTAGCTTTCCCACGCGAGGAGGATGCCGAGCGCAGAGCCGATCAGGAAGCCCGCGATGATGCGGACGAAGCTGAAGGCGAGGGACTGCCAGAACATCGTGGTCTGGAGCATTGCCCCAAGCGAACGGAGCGTCTCGACGGGCCCCACCATCAAAATCGAGTTGTGAATAAGAAACGCCAGCGCCTGCCAGAGCAGAAGCCAGAAGGCGATGATTAGAAGTTTCCTTGATGTTTTCATAATATTCCCAGCGCCGACGAGGGCGCGTACATTTCGTTACTGTTCACTTGTGGTTCGGCAGGCAGTAGCCACGCCTTGACTTAATTACGTTTGAACAGTAACTACGTTCAGTAGACGTCAAGAAGCCGGCCAGGGCATACACGCCCTGCCGACTCCTCTATTCTATCATATATTTACAGCATCTGTGCAAGCAGACAGATCATGATGCCGACGGCGTTTGGGACGCGATCGCACTTACAGCATCTGCGCAAGCGGACAGATCTCGATGCCTTCCTTCGTGAGGGTCTCGCGGATCTTTGCGACGAAGGCGAGGGCCTTTGCGCCGTCACCATGTACGCAGATGGAGTCTGCCTTCAGCGGGATGTCCTTGCCGGTGATGGCGGTAACCTTCTTCTCCTTGATCATGCGGACGACGCGGGCGATGGCCTCGTCTTCGTCGGTGATCATCGCACCTTCCTTCGCGCGGTTCACGAGGGTACCATCCTCCTCGTACGCGCGGTCGGCGAAGACCTCCGAAGCGGCACGGAGGCCGCAGTCTTCGGCGGCGCGGATCATCTCACTGCCGGAGAGGGCCATGAGGATCAGCTTCGGATTGTACTCTGCGATGGCTTCGCAGATGCCGTGTGCGAGCTTGTAGTCCTTCGCGGCCATGTTGTAGAACGCGCCATGCGGCTTCACATGCTGCATCTCCAGACCGGCAGCCTTGCAGAATGCATCCAGCGCGCCGATCTGGTACAGCGTATAGGCCTTCGCTTCCGCCGGGCTGATCGTCATGTTGCGGCGACCGAAGCCCATGAGGTCCGGATAGCCCGGATGTGCGCCGACATGGATGCCGGCCTCCCGTGCCATCTCGATGGTCTTTTTCATCACGACCGGATCAGATGCATGAAATCCACATGCCACGTTGGCCGAGGTGATCAGCGGGATGATCTGATCATCCGAGCCCAGGGTATAGCGGCCGAAGCTCTCGCCGAGGTCGCTGTTTAAATCTACACGATACATCGTTTCTTCCTCCTGTTATCCATCATTCGCGTGAGGTGCCACCCCTCGCGCCATGCTGACCGAGGCTGCATGCTGCCCCGGTCCTGCCCTGTACAGATGTCCTGCACTTCGAAGTCTGCATCACGTAAGATGCATGATGTCCTCGATGAAGCCGGTATCCGCCTTTCCTTCGGCGAAAACCGGATGCTTGATGATCTGGTACTGGAAGTCGAGGTTCGTCTCGACACCGACCACGAGCATCTCGTTGAGGGCGGAGCGCATCTTCATGAGGGCGGCTTCTCTCGTCGGAGCATGGACGATCACCTTCGCGATCATCGAATCATACTCGGACGGGATCCGGTAGCCGGTATAGAGTCCGGTATCGACGCGGACGCCGTTGCCGGCCGGCAGATGCAGGTGCTTCACCACCCCCGGGCTCGGCATGAAGTTCTTTGCCGGGATTTCCGCGTTGATTCTGCACTCGATGGCATGTCCACGCGGCTTCACATCCTCCTCCGTGAAGCTCAGCGGTTCGCCCGCCGCGACACGGATCTGTTCGATGATGAGATCGGTGCCGGTCACCATCTCCGTCACGCCATGCTCGACCTGGATTCGCGTGTTCATCTCCATAAAGTAGAAGTGCCCCTGCGGGTCCACGATGAACTCGATGGTGCCTGCATTGGTATACTGTACAGTCTTCGCTGCGAGGATCGCACAGCGGTTCATCTCGGCACGGGTTTCGTCGTTGATGGCCGGGGATGGCGACTCCTCGATCAGCTTCTGGTGATTTCGCTGGACGGAGCAGTCACGGTCGCCGAGGGCGACGACATGACCGAAGTCATCCGCCATGATCTGGATCTCGACGTGGCGAGGCTTCTCGATATAGCGTTCGATGTACATGGTGTCATCCCCGAAGGCGTTTGCAGACTCGCGCTGCGCGAGGCCGAACTCAAACTCGAATTCATCCTCAGATGTCGCGACGCGCATGCCCTTGCCGCCGCCCCCGGAGGAGGCCTTGATGATCACCGGATACCCGATCTCACGGGCGAGCTTCTTTCCGGTCTCGGCATCGTAGACCGGCTCGCGGGTGCCCGGAACGACCGGCACACCGGCATCCATCATCGTCTTCCGGGCATGGGACTTGTTGCCCATGCGGTCGATGACGTCCGCATCCGGTCCGATAAAGGCGATGCCGTTTTCCTTACAGCGGCGTACGAACTCACTGTTCTCCGACAGGAAGCCATAGCCCGGGTGGATCGCATCGGCACCGGTGTTGATGGCTGCCGTGATGAGCTGGTCCATATTCAGGTAGTTGTTTTTCGCCGGACCCTCTCCGATGCAGATCCGCTGATCCGCGAGCTGCGTGTGCAGACTGTTCTGGTCCTCCTTCGAGTAGACCGCGACACTCTGGATGCCCATGTTCCGGCAGGCCCGGATGATGCGGACCGCGATCTCGCCTCGATTGGCAATTAGTATTTTTTCAAACATCGGCCGCGCCTCCTGTTCTTATAGTTTCTTTACGCGGAACAACGGCTGACCATACTCGACCTTCTGCTCATTGCTGACGAGCACGGCCTCGATCTCGCAGTCATAGTCCGCCTGAATCTCATTCATGAGCTTCATCGCCTCGAGGATACATACCGTCTGACCGGCCTTCACATGATCGCCGACCTTGACATAGGCCGGTACATCCGGTGCCGCAGCGGAGTAGAAGGTGCCGACGATTGGTGCGAGGATCAGCTCGAACTCGTCCGCGGCCTCCGCCTTCTCTTCTGCAGCGACCGGCTGTGCCGGTGCTGCGGCCAGCGGTGCAGCCGGAACGCCAGCGGCGATCACCGGTGGATGGGTGAGCTTACTCATCGTGATCTCCGTCTCCCCATCTCGGATGGAAAACTCTGTCAGGGAGGAATTCTCAACGATCTTTACCAGTCCTTCAATCTTCTCTAAATCCATATGAACATCTCCTTATCATCAATCTATAACCACTTCTGACGCACTGTCTGCACACCGGTCGGCTTCCCGCTTCGGTCTGCACGTGCCCCGCATACAGAAGTTCGTATCGTTTACTCCGGTCCCGATCAGTCTTCATCCGGGAACAGACGGCGGATGCGCTTCGCTACCTGCCGCACAACCAGTACTTCCTTACATGGCTTATGGATCAGCGCGTGCATCGCGATGTAGCTGTTTTCCTCTTCCTGATACAGTCGCTGTGCTTCCTCGACGGACACCGCCTCGAAGCGGATCTTCTGATCGGTCTTCCGCTGTACCAGCTTCGGAATGTCGACACTGATGACCGTCGCGATCTTCGCATAGCCACCGGTGGTCTGTCGATCAGCGAGCAGGATGATCGGCTTACCATGCGACGGCACCTGGATGGAGCCGAGCGCGATCCCCTCTGAAATGATATCCGAGGTGGTCTTCGGTGCGATAAACGGGCCCTCGAGTCGACAGCCCATACGGTCGAAATCACTGGTGACGGTATACTCCTCGTTCAGGAAATTATGGATGCCCTGCTTACTGAACATGTCATCCTGTGGGCCCATCACCACGCGGAGCGTCACGCTCTCCTCGTCATACTCGTGAAGCTCGAGCTTTCTCGAGAGGAAGAACGGGAGGTAATTCCGCTTGATACGGAAGCTGATATAGTCGCCCTCCATCAGCTTTCTTCCCTTGAAGCCACCGATCTTACTCTTTAAGCTCGTGCAGCGGCTGCCCATCACGACCGGAATCTTGAGATAGCCGGAAAAGGCGATGTAGCCGCGGCTTCCGGTGCGCGCACTTCCGAGCTTCAGAATATCGCCCTTTTTCATATAGAGTGCCGTGTACATCGGCGCCGGCTCCCCGTTCACCTCCGGATGAAAATCACCGCCGGTGATGGCGATGATGCAGGCGGACGTAAACTCCAGCGTCGGTCCGATCAGGGTGAACTCCAGCACCGCCTCGTTCTCCGGGTTATCCAGCAGAAGGTTTGCGATCTTAAAGGAGCGAACATCCATGACGCCGGAAACGCCGAAGCCCTGGCTCTGGTATCCGGTGCGCCCCATATCCTGCACGGTCGTGAGCAGTCCCGCTTTTAATATACGAATCCCCATACTACACCTCACCTTCGCGAATCGTGCACTCGTATTCACCGCGTGCCACCTGCTCCTTGATTCGCAGGTACTCATCCTCATCCACCGGCACGAAGCGGATATAGTCGCCCGCCTCGAACAGGATCGGCGTTTCACGCTCCGGATCGTAGGTTTTCACCGGTGTCATACCCATCAGCTGCCAGCCTCCCGGCGAGTCCATCGGATAGATGCCGGTCTGGGAGCCGCCAATGCCTACACTGCCGGCGTCGATTTTAATTCTCGGAGTCGCGAGTCTCGGTGTGTGCAGGCACTCATCGAGACCACCGAGGTAGCAGAAGCCCGGCAGGAAGCCGAGCATGTAGATCAGGTAATCCTTCGAGCTGTGGAGAGCGATGACCTCCTCTTCGCTCATGCCGGCATGCTCCGCGATGAATGCAAGGTCCGGACCATACTTACCGCCATAGCAGACCGGAATCTCATACACCTTCTTTTTCTCGCTGCCTGCACTGGTTTCCACCTTCAGGAGCTTCTTGATCCGCCGTGTGATCTCCGCATAGGAGGTGACACGCGGATCATAGTTGATGAGCAGAGAGCAGAAGGCCGGGATGACATCCAGCACACCTTCGATGTGCTGCTCCTTCATGAGCTCCACCATCGATTTGATCTTTCGATTGATCTCCGGGTTGATCTCGTGACCGAACTCGATCAGCAGCGAGCTGTCCCCGGCGGTTAAGATACGAATATCTTCCATACTGTAAATCTCCTTTCTCCAGGTAAGACGCGGTACGTAAACCTGAAGACGATATCATGTCATGCATACGGGTCTACCACATCCATGTGTCCGAAATGTGTTGCGTAGACCGTTCTATATATGTGCAGAAAATTGGTACAGTGAAACGCTGTACCAATTCCCTGTGCTGCATCGGTTCCGGCTCAGATCACCCTCGCCGCTGCAGGTCTTTTAGAATAATCCGCCGATCTTTGTAACGAAGGTCGGGATGCCCATATAGGCCGATAAGATCACGACGAGGACGCCGAGTACCAGCAGGACGGTCGGATGATGATAATCCGCACCCATGATCGACTTCTTCTGGGAAGCGATGAGGCAGATGCCGAGGGTAATCGGAAGGATGAGGCCGTTGAATGCACCTGCGAGTACGAGGAGGGTCGCCGGATTTCCGAGGACGATCATCACGGCTGTCGAAACGACGATGAATCCGATGATGACGGCATTCTCGTTCTTTGCGATCGCCGGGTGGAAGGTCTTTAAGAAGGATACAGAAGTGTACGCGGCACCGATGATGGAGGTTACGGCTGCACACAGAAGTACGAGACCTGCGAAGCGGTATCCGATCTCACCTGCACCCTGCTTGAACGCGTCTGCTGCCGGGTTCGACGCATCGAGCTCTACACCTGCCCTGCTGACAACACCGAGCACGGCGAGGAAGAGGAAGATACGTACGATGGTGGCGATGCTGATACCCATGACCGAGCTTCTGTTGATTTCGGCTGCATTGTCCTTACCAGTGATGCCGGCATCGATCAGACGGTGCGCACCGGAGAAGGTGATGTAGCCGCCGACGGTGCCACCCATGAGGGTCAGGATTGCCGGGAAGAGTGGCTGAATACCGGTGGACGGCGCGACGGTGTTCTTCAGTGCATCACCTACCGGTGGCTTGACCACGATGATCACGATAAAGATGACCACGATCATGATGGCGCCGAGAACCTTCGTCAGGGTGTCCATCGCGGATTTCGCGTTCTTGAAGAGGAAAACGACGATGGCGATGGCTGCCGCGATGACATATCCGATGGTGGTCGGAATACCGAGCAGGGTGTTCAGGCCCAGCGAACCGCCGCCGACATTGCCGATGTTAAAGACGAGGCCGCCGAGCACGACCATGAAGGATACGAAGTAACCGAGTCCAGGGAGAACCTTGTTCGCGACATCCTGTCCGCGAAGACCGGTCGTACAGAGTACGCGCCAGATGTTAAGCTGTGCGACCGCTGAGAGAATGATCGATACCAGGATGACGAAGCCGAAGCTCGCCTTGTACTGGCCGGTAAATGTGGCGGTCTGTGTCAAGAAGCCAGGTCCGATCGCGGATGTGGCCATCAGAAATGCTGCTCCTAAGAGCGCGCCGCTGCTTTTTTTCTTCTCACTCATGATGAAGTCCTCCTGTTCTGGAAAAGTTCGCAGTTTCTGTGTCTTTAACTGCTGTAGAATACAGAAAACATAAGCCCCCTTCTTTTTCTGCACGTGTCTTTTTGTTTCAAATCCCCTGTTTCATGAATCCCGAAACATGTTCAGAGCGATCTTTATAACTTAAAGAAATCACTTGCTCTGATGAAATAAGTATGCGTCATGATTTGTAGAATAGCAAGTAGAAATCGAGCGTCAGTCTTTCGGATTTGGCATATCAGACATTCTGAGTATGTCTTTTAAGTTATTGCAAAATAAATAGGGCCCCGGTTTCCGGGGCCCTATTTTGAGCTTTCATCACTTCTGGATGTAATAGAAGTCGTCGTCTGGCATGGTGCCGCCGACGGACTTCGGGTTTGCGTCGAAGAGTACCTGAAGGTAGCCTGCGAGGTCGGTCTTCAGCTCGTCACCGGCGATGGCGACGATGTTGCAGTTCGGGAGTGCCTTCTTCGCTACCTGTGCCTTCGCGATGATGCCGTACTTCGCGACGAGCTCTGCGGTGGCGTCGACGTCGGTGGCTGCCTTTTCTGTGGATGCCTGGTGATCGGCGATGAACTGGTCGACTTCTGCGGCACGGTTTTCGAGTACTTCGTTACGAACGACGGTGACGCCGGTGAGGAGCTTCGAATCCGGGGATACGCTCTTCCACTCGTCGGTGAGAGAGAAGGCGACCTTCAGCTGGTCGTTCTGCGCGGTGGCCACGGTTACGAACGGCTGTGGGAGGATCGCGATCTGGGCTGGATCCTGCTTCAGGAGCGCGGCGATCTCGGTGGCCTCGGACTTAAACTGCACGTCACAGTCGGTGACACCGTTCTTCTCGAGGAGATAGTTCAGTACGTACTCCGGGGATGCGCCCTGGCCGGTGGAAAGTACGGTCTTGCCGGCGAGGTCCTTCACGGACTTGATGTTCTCATCGCCGGTCACGCAGTAGAGCACGCCGAGGGTGTTGATGTCGATGGCGCTGACGCCGTGGTTCGTCTTGTTATATGCGACCGCGGCTACGTTCGCCGGGAGCAGGGCGATGTCGAGCTTGCCGGAAACGAGCTCACTCATGATGACGTCCGGCTGGCTCTGCATCTCGAAGCTGTAGCCGCTCTTCGCACCGCTCTCGACCTCACTCATGAGATTTACGAGGCCCATGGTGGTCGGGCCCTTCAGGGAGCCGACACGCAGCACCTCGTCCGAAGCTTCGCCGATGGTCAGCACTTCTGCCGCACTGGTCTCTTCGGTCTTTTCTGCGGCAGCGGTTGTTTCTGCTGCGGTTTCCGTCGCCTTCTCTGTTTCTGCAGCCGTCGTCTCCTCGGCAGCAGCACTCGTCTTCTGGTCGTCTGCATTGGCCTCGGTTACAGCTGAGGTCGTCGCCTGCGGGGTGGTGGATGCGCCACAGCCGGCGAGCATCGATGCCGCGAGTACAGCGGCGAGCATCCTATTCCAATATTTCATTTTTTTCATCATCGTCCTCCTGATCAGCATGAATGAAATTCTGGTCTCTGCCCCACGCGACACCGCATACCGTTGTAGCGAACGGGGCGATGACGCGGAAGCAGACTGATTGTGAATTATATCTCAATCATCATAATCTTATCTCGGCAGATAAGCAAATTCTAAAAGAAATACAATAGAAAAACCCGGAAAGCCGAAGCTTTCCGGGTCTGATGCACCTGAATGCACTGTGGAGATGTAATTATCGCTTGCTGAACTGAGGTGCGCGACGAGCGGCTTTGAGACCGTACTTCTTTCTCTCCTTCATTCTCGGATCTCTGGTGAGGAATCCTGCCTTCTTGAGTGCTGGTCTGTACTCAGCATCCATCTCGCAGAGAGCTCTTGCAATACCGTGACGGATTGCACCAGCCTGGCCAGCGATACCACCACCGCAAACATTTACGAGGATGTCAAGCTTGCCCTCGTTCTGAGTCAGAACGATCGGCTGATTAACGATGGTCTTGAGGGTATCAAGGCCGAAATACTCGTCGAGGCTTCTCTTGTTGATTGTGATCTTACCAGTGCCCGGCATGATGTATACTCTGGCAACGGAAGACTTTCTTCTACCTGTACCGTAATTTCTGTTTGTAGCCATTGTAATATCCTCCCTTAGAATGTAAGCTCAACAGGCTTCTGTGCCTGGTGCTTGTGATCTGCGCCAGCGTATACGAAAAGCTTCTTATACATCTGTCTGCCTAATGGTCCGTGAGGAAGCATACCCTTAACAGCATACTCGATTACCTTCTCAGGCTTGTTATCGCGAAGCTCACGAAGTGTGGTCTCCTTCATGGAACCTACATACTTAGAGTGTGTGCGATAAACCTTCTGATCCAGCTTCTTGCCGGTTACAGCGATCTTGTCTGCGTTTACGATGATTACATAATCGCCGCAGTCAAGGAACGGTGTGTAGGTTGGCTTGTTCTTTCCACGAAGAACCTTAGCAACCTCTGATGCAAGACGTCCGAGCGTCTTGCCCTCTGCATCTACTACATACCACTTTCTGTCGATTGTAGAAGCTGTAGCTACGTATGAATTCATAACAACCTCCTGTGATAAGGCTACTTACTCTGGTCTCTGTCCAAAACAGAACTTCTGTAAAACGGTCACCGCATTTGGGTTTGAATGCTCGCGCTCTGCAAGTGGTCCACTCTGAGACTGATTTCAGTATTTAATGTAGCCTGGGTCTCAGTTTCTGAGCCCTTGCTTAATTAGTTCCCCGTCGCATTCCGGACATGATATGCCCCTTCAGGCGACAGCTTTAATAGTATATGCGGAATCGTCCGGCCTGTCAATGGATTTTCGTGAAATTCCGTTGGCAGGCCGAACCCACAGGCCGGCCCCGGAGTACTGTGCTTCTGGTGGCAGCGCTCCGGGGCCGACCTTTGTAACCGTTCATTTCAGTCCAGAGATCTCCTTCGGGAGGGACTCCATCCACGGGATGATACGGTCGAGACTGTCGATCTGAGCGTCACAGAGGTCCACGAGGCCGGAGAGGTCGTTCATGTCCGGGATGCCGAGCACATAGCCACCGGCGGCGTAGCCAGCCTTCACGCCGTTTACAGAGTCTTCCACGACGACGCAGGCGCGCGGGTCTACACCGAGGCGCTCTGCGCAGATGAGGAAGAGGTCCGGCTCCGGCTTTCCGTGGGTGGTGAGGTCACCGCAGCCGACGAAGTCGAAGGTATCCTCCATCTTCGCTTCGCGGAGGTAGTGCATGACCTGTGGGGTGCGTGTGGAGGAGCCGATGGCGATCTTATAGCCGTGCGCCTTCAGCCAGGCGAGGGTCTCGTCGAGGCCCTTCATCTTCGGCACACCTTCGCGGTCGACGTAGCGGAACACCTCTTCCATGCGAATCGCGCGCTCTGTGGCGTAGCTGAAGCCCGGATTCGCGGCCTCGAAGACCTGTGATCCGTACTCGAGGGAGGCACCGCGCATCTGATCGAGCATCTCGTCGTCGATGTGGAAGCCACGGATCGGTGCGAGCTTGAACCACATTGTGCGGTACAGGCGCTCGGTATCGAAGAGTGTACCGTCCATATCGAAGATAAATGCCTTAATCGGAAGTCTCTCTGAAGTCATACTGTTTCTCCTTTTTTCTGCAGATACGTTTATATCAAATGGTCTCTGCATCTTGGCCGATATTCGGCGCGTTCCATCTTGCTTTCACAGACTGGGTATCATTCATTTTCAGAAACCCTATCTTGTGTGGCCAATGTCTTTATATCCCCATCGTCACGCGCATCATCTGCGGTGGCAGCTTCGTCGTAGTGAAGTGCGCAGAGGCACAGTCCGTGCGCGGGCACGGTCGGTCCCGCGGTGGTTCTGTCCTTCGCCGCCAGCATGGTCCGGATATCCTCTGGCGCGCGTCGTCCGTTTCCGATGACGAGGAGCGTGCCGACGATGATGCGGATCATGTGGTAGAGGAAGCCGTCGCCGCGGATGCGGATGACGAGCTGTGTCCCCTCCTTCAGGATATCGATGCTGTAGATTTCGCGGACGGCGTCGCCGCCGTGCTCGAAGACCTGGCTGTCCGGGTTCACGAAGCTCGTGAAGTCATGGACGCCGACGAGCTCACGGGCGGCTGCCCGCATACGCTCGAGGTCGAGCGGGTAGGTGTAGTTGTACGCATAAAGGCGCGTCAGCGGGTTCGCGACGCGGCCATGATCGATGCGGTATTCGTAGCACTTTTCGTGTGGCACGAAGCGCGGGTGGAAGTCCATGCTGACCTCGTCCGCCTGCATCACACGGATGTCCGGGGGCAGGTAGCGGTTGATGGCCTTCGGAAAGTTCGCCGCCGGGATCGTGCTTTCGGTGTCGAAGCAGGCGACGTTCCCGAGCGCATGGACGCCGCTGTCGGTGCGGCTTGCGCCCACGACCGGGAGGATGCCCGGAGCTGTGGCTTCGTCTACATGGTCTGGTGACGTCAGCGGATCCAGACTTTTTTCCGGTGCTGCGCCGTAGACGGCCTCCTTCGGCAGGAGCTGTCCGAGCGCACGCTGGAGCTCGCCCTGGATCGTCGGGAAACTGCCCTCCGGGTGGGCTGCTGTAGGCTGCTGGATCTGCCAGCCCCGGTAGTTCGTGCCATCATATGCGATTGTGAGCCTGATTCTTCTCATCTGATCTTTCCTGTGCACGCTGCTTCCTCCGCAGCGCCATAAAAGTGAAGGTCGCCTGCATTGGCCCAGGAAAGGCGATACGGCGACCAAAGTCATGGGTGTCCGTGTCAGAACGGCAGCGCCACGAAGCGGGAAACCACAGACAGGCCGAGGTAGAGGAGCATGAGGGCGTAGGCGATGCGGTCGCGCGCAGCATAGCGAAGCGGCTTCATCTTCGTACGACCCTCGCCGCCGTGGTAGCAGCGGGCCTCCATCGCCATCGCGAGGTCGTTCGCGCGGCGGAAGGCACTGATGAAGAGCGGTACCAGGATCGGCACCATCGCCTTTGCGCGCTGGAGCAGATTCCCGCTCTCGAAGTCGGCGCCGCGGGCCTGCTGTGCCTTCATAATCTTATCCGTTTCCTCGATGAGGATCGGGATAAAACGGAGTGCGATCGACATCATCATCGAGATTTCGTGAACCGGTACGCCGACCTTTTTCAGGACACCGAGTCCCTTCTCCAAACCGTCGGTGAGCTGGTTCGGCGTGGTCGTCAGTGTCATGAGCGAGGAGCCGAGCACGAGAAGGATGAGACGTGCACCCATCATGAGTGCGATGTGGAGACCCTCACGGGTGATCTTCAGAATCCAGAACTGCACGAGCACCTCGCCTGGAGTCAGGAAGAGGTTGAAGCTCACGGAGATCAGGAGCAGAATCACGATGCTCTTAAGCCCCCGCGTCATGAAGCGGAACGGCACGTTACTGATTTTGATGAGAATCGCGAGGGCGAGCGCAGCGACGCCATACATGATCCAGCTCTTCACGATGAAGAGGGAGATCAGGAAAAGCACGGTGCCGAGCAGCTTCACCCGCGGGTCCAGACGATGGATCACGGAGTCGACCGGATAGTACTGTCCTAAGGTTACTTCTCTCAGCATACGCCGTCCTCCTTTCCTGCCTGTTCTCTACTTTCCTGCGGAGTCGCTGCGGCTGGCTTGATCTGACCATCCTGTGCCAGCGAGTCGTCGGCTGCTGTCCTGCTCTCCTGTGCTGTTTTCACCGGCTGTTTCCCGGCGAGGGATGTCGTATAGCGCTTCCAGAGGTCCACGATGGCATCACACATCTCATCTACGGTGTCCGGGCGGTCCTTGAAGCGGATGCCGACATCCTTCAGCTCATGGATGAGGTAGGTCATCTGCGGTGCGCCGAGTCCCATCTCCTCGAGCTCGAGGTAGCGCTTGAAGATCTCCTCCGGAGTGCCGCTCATGCGCAGCTCACCGTGATCCAGCACGATAACCTGCTCCGTGTAGCGTGCCACGTCGTCCATCGAGTGTGATACGAGGACGATCGTCATGCCGCTCTGCTTATGCAGGAGCTGGATCTGATGGAAGAGGTCGTCTCTTCCGGCCGGGTCGAGGCCGGCGGTCGGCTCATCGAGGATCAGAACCTCTGGGCGCATCGCCAGTACGCCGGCGATCGCAACACGCCGCTTCTGTCCGCCAGAGAGCTCAAACGGCGACTTCTGCCAGAACGCCTCGCCGAGGCCGACCATACGCAGCGCTTCCTCTGCACGCTTCCGTGCTTCTGCCTCCGGCACCCCCTGGTTCTTCGGGCCGAACATGACATCCGTGATGACGTCGACCTCGAAGAGCTGATACTCCGGGTACTGGAACACGAGGCCCACCTTGAAGCGAAGCTCCTTCATGTTGAACTCCGGTGCATAGATGTTCAGGAAGCCGTCCGGGCTGACGAGCGCGGCTGCATCCGCTGCCTGTGCCGCCTTCCGGGTCTTCGCGCTCTGGTCCTTCCGCGGCTTCCGGAAGTCGGTCTCGTCCCGGAACTTCACTTCGATCGTGCCCTCCGTCGCTTTCAGAAGGCCGTTCAGATGCTGGGTCAATGTTGACTTGCCGGAGCCTGTGTGGCCGATAAATCCGACGATGGAGCCCCGCTGGATCTCGAAGGAGACATCCTTCAGGGCATAGCTCTCCATGGCCGTACCCTTCTGATAGACATGGCTTAAATGCTGTACGCGGATGACCGGATCGGTGATGTCCATATGAGCCGGCTTCTTCTTCACGAAATTCGGCTCGAAATCCACCTGCTTCGGAAGACAGCACTGGAGACAGGCCACGAGCTCCTCGCGGGTGAGGACGGCATCCGGTACCGGCATCCCGGCCTTCTGCAGCTTCCACGCAAGCTCCGTCACCTCCGGTACATCCATGTGGATGGCCTTCAGCTCCTCGACATGGCAGAACACTTCACGTGGTGCGCCGTCCATAACGACCTTACCGCCGTCCATGACGATGATTCGATCCGCATCGACGGTTTCCTCCATATAGTGGGTGATGAGGATGATCGTCACACCCATCTTCTGATTCAGCTCCCGGATGGTCTCGATCACTTCTTTCCGACCGCTCGGATCGAGCATCGCCGTCGGCTCATCGAGAACGATGGTTTTCGGAAGCATCGCCATCGTACCGGCGATCGCGACACGCTGCTTCTGCCCGCCACTGAGACGGTTCGGGGACTTCATACGGTACGGCACCATATCGACGGCTTCAAGCGCACGATTCACACGTGTCCAGATCTCGTCGGTCGGTACGCCGATGTTCTCCGGGCCGAAGCCGACATCCTCCTCGACGACGGAGGCGATGATCTGGTTATCCGGATTCTGGAAAACCATGCCGGTTTCCTTTCGGATATTCCAGATTTCCTTTTCATCCTTCGTATCGCGGCCACTGACGAGCATGGTTCCCTCACTCGGCAGGTTGAGACCGTTGATGAGCTTTGCCAGGGTCGACTTGCCGGAACCGTTGTGGCCGAGCACACACACGAAGCTCCCGGCCTCGATGGACAGGTTGATGTTATCCAGGGCCCGGGTCCTCTCTACGACTTTATCGTTCTCATCTGTGCGGATGTAGTCATACGCCAGATGTAATGCATCTATGATTTTCAATTTGTTAACCTCATATCAGCTTTGTGGTTTATAGCCCAATTAGTATATTAGAAACGGCTGAAAAACACAAGAGCGGACCCCTGTGGTCCGCTCTTTCATACATTTTCAGGTAGCAGTTTGGGCAGGGGCCCCTACCTGAACGGGTATGATTTTTAATTCGATCTTCAGTGCACCCAGTGGCCGTCGGCGGCGATGGTGTACCCGCCGAGGACGGTGGTGCTTTTCGCCATGTGGCCGTAATTGCTGTCGTTTTCCGAGGTCTTTGGGTAGAAGTAGTAGTACTGGTCCTGGCCGCTGCTGTCCTTCATGATCACCCAGCCAGTACGCATGCGTCCGTCGTGGTCGAAGTAGTAGGTCTTCGATCCGACGATGGCGATCTGGTTTTTAAACATCATACCGTAATATGGGCCTTCAGCCGGATTGAAGTAGTACCATGCGCCGTTGATCACGGCCCAGGAAACCTTCATCGCCCCGGAATCCCTGAGGTAATAGGTGGCGCCGTTGGTATCCGTGTAGAAGCCGGTCAGCATACGACCGCTCGCATCGAAGCGATAGTAGTGATCCTGCCAGAGGAGCCAGGTGTTCGCCATGTTCTGACCGGTCACGGTACGGAAGTACCAGCTTCCGCCGCTCTTATACCAGCTGCCGCTGAGTGCGCCCTGTGACTGTATGCTGTCGTTCGTCGTATCGCCGTACACCGTATAGGTCGTGTTGTTTCCCGTACCGAGCGTTTGCGTCCCGGTCGTGGTTCCATTACCGGTGCCAAGGTTGACTCCCGGGAGGGTGCTCGTGTGCCCGGTGTTTGCATTATACACCGTATAGGAGGTACCGGAGTTATACAGATCGACGCCGGTGCTTGTACCGTTCGTACTGATCACCGTGTTCGTGCTGCCGGAACCGTAGAGGTTGGTGATCGTCTGATTCTGGTTCTGATTCAGGATATACGTGCCATTCGGATACTGACCGGAGCCTGAAGAGATCTGACTCTCCGTGACGATCAGGCTGTCGGACTGAATGCCGAGGGACGCCTGTCCACCACTCTGGCTCGTTCCATACGGTATGCTGCTGACCTCGAAGTAATACCCGCCAGCCCGTGTCATATACGGATACAGGTTCAGGTTCGTCTGGTCGGTCGTGATCGTCGTAACGCGGCTTCCATCCCGGAAAAGCGTCACCTTATAGTAGCCGGAGCTCATCGTCGGCTGACCCCAGGTCGCCATGCCGAGGGCCGTACTCCATCGCGGGCTAACCGGCTCGCCGTAAGTGCCCTTGATCCCCTTCAGTGAAAGAACGACGCGCAGCCCATAATTTCCGATGGTCTGAGCCGATACGAAGGTACCGCCGCTGATACGGACGTTTGAGCTGTTATACGAGCCGTTGAAGTAGTAAAACGTACTGTAGCCATTGGCGTGTTCCTTCTCCTGGGCTGAAAGGTAGAGGAGAACCTTCGGCTGCGTGCCCACCGTAAGGCTGCCGTTCGTGTCATACCACTCTGCACTGTCGATGACATACTGGTCGGTATCCGGGACAGCGAAATCACTCTCGGACAGGGATGGAAGCTCATGATCTCCTCCCTCGAGGCTCAGATCCTTCAGATAGTCTGAAACCGTAATCTTCACCGTACTGATACGTGCATTTCGATCGGCCGCCCAGACGGTCACACTCATCATCAGAAGCAGGACGATAAGCAGCAGGCACTGCCACAAGGATCGTTTCGCGCTCTTCTTCATCTGTCTTTTCATACGAACCTCCCTAGTATTCTCTAATCTAAGTATACTAGACCAGGATCAACAATCAATCTCAAATAGTTTACGAAATTCTGACGCACCACGCTGCGGATGGCCCTCTCATGGATATGTACAAAAAAGACGAAACCATCCGAAGATGATTTCGTCTTTAAAAAATCGCCTGATGTTCTCTTAAGCATTAAACGAGCTCAAGAAGAACCTCCATAGCAGCGTCACCCTTACGGAGACCGATCTTTACGATACGAGTGTAACCACCGTTACGGGTAGCATACTTCGCACCATACTCGTCGAAAAGCTTGGCAGCGAGATCAACACTCTTGGTGTTCTTCTTCTGACCAGCCTTAGCTGCAGGAACCTCCGTTACCGGGTAAAGGTATGCAAGCATCTGACGACGTGCATGAAGTCTGGATGGCTTATCCTTCTTGATGGTCTTCTCGATCTCGTCATAAACGGTAACCTTCTTACCATCAACTACTTCCTTTACACGCTTGCCATCGGCGTCCTTACGAGCAACCTTAGCCTTAACGGTAACCTCTTCGTAGTTGTCCTTCTCACGAACTGCAAGTGCGATCAGCTTCTCAGCCTGCTTACGAACTTCCTTCGCACGAGCCTCGGTTGTAACGATCTTGCCGTTTGCGATCAGAGAAGTGGTCAGTGCGCGAAGCATGGCCTGTCTCTGGCTGGACTCTCTACCTAACTTTCTATAATTTGACATAATCTATTTCCCCCACCGTGCACTTCGGTCTTACCGGTTTTTATGTATCTCAGCTTCTGCAGCTCCCTGCAGACGAATCAGACCATCCCGGATGGATCACTCCTCCTGAGTGGAAAGGCTGAGATTTAACTCCTTCAGTTTTGCAAGAACTTCCTCAAGTGACTTACGACCCAGGTTACGAACCTTCATCATATCATCCGGTGTCTTCGCACAGAGCTGCTGTACGGTGTTGATCCCGGCTCTCTTGAGACAGTTATATGAGCGAACGGAAAGCTCCAGCTCATCGATGTTCATCTCGAGGATACGCTCCTTACCGTCGACTGGTTTCTCAACCATGACTTCGGTCGTCTGCGTATTCTGAGACAGATCAATGAAGAGGGTCAGATGCTCGGAAAGAATTTTCGCTGCTTCAGAAACAGCATCATCCGGGCTCATCTTACCGCTGGTAAATACATCCAGTGTCAGCTTATCGTAATCGATCTTGTTACCGACACGTGTGTTGCTGATGGCCATATTTACACGCTCTACTGGTGTGTAGATCGCATCCACGTCGAAAACTCCTTCCGGAAGTTCTGCGATTCTGGAACGGTCTGCACCGACATAGCCTCTGCCCGATGTGATGGTGATTTCCATCTCGAGCTTCGCATCCTGAGCGTCAAGAGTTGCAATCTTCTGCTCCGGATTCAGGATCTCCAGACCTTCTGCCAGCTGGATGTCGGACGCCGTAACGACGCCCTCACCCATATGCGAAAGATATACAACCATTGCGTCATCGGAGGCTGAAGTGTTCTGAATCTCGAGACTCTTAAGGTTCATGATGACCTCAGTCAGAGACTCCTTTACACCCGGGATCGCATCGCCATCCCGATCGGCACCGGTAATCTTGACCTGAGAAACTGCAGCACCGGTCAGAGCAGAGAGCATGATGCGCTTCAGCGCATTGCCCAGCGTAGTACCGTAGCCTCTTTCCAGCGGCTCGCATACGAATCTGCCGTACTTCTTATCATCTGAAATCTCAACAATCTCAATGTTTGGTTTCTCAAAATCGAACATGCAATGCCTCCTTTATTGCAGGCTAATTATTTTGAATACAACTCGACGATAAGCATCTCGTTTACTGGAACGTCGATTTCCTCTCTGGAAGGAAGCTGCTTTACAGTCGCCTTGAGGTTCTCCTGGTCGCAATCGATCCATGCCGGAACCATACGACCGTTGGTAACCTCGAGGATATCCTTAAATCTCTGAAGAGACTTCTTGGACTCCTTGACAGCAACTACATCGCCAGCGGATACAAGGTAGGAAGGAATGTTAACAACCTTTCCATTTACAGTGATGAGTCTGTGATCAACGATCTGACGTGCCTCACGACGAGTACGAGCAAGGCCCATACGGAAGATCACATTATCCAGACGAGACTCAAGAAGAACCATGAGGTTGGTACCGGTCTGGCCCTTCATCTGGTTAGCCTTTGCATAGTAGTTACGGAAAGGCTTCTCAAGTACGCCATAGATGAACTTCGCCTTCTGCTTCTCACGAAGCTGAAGACCGTACTCAGACATCTTACGACGCTGGTTTCTGAGCTGTCTGTTTGACTTCTTATCAATTCCTAAGAATACAGGGTCAAGTCCGAGTGACCTGCATCTTTTAAGTACGGGAGTTTTGTCAACTGCCATAATTCTTTCTCCTTATAATATCAAGTAATTTACGTGATACGTCCTTTACACCCGTGGGCTTCGTCGGACAGATCTGCCGCTATTTTATACATACTGCGGCCTATGTCTGTGGTGAATCAACTCAAGATAATCCAGAAAAATCAGGATTATACTCTTCTGCGCTTTGGTGGACGGCATCCGTTGTGTGGAACCGGTGTTACATCCTTGATGGAAGTAACCTCGAGACCGTTGGCCTGGAGTGCACGAATAGCTGCCTCACGTCCTGATCCTGGTCCCTTAACACTTACATCCACATACTTTAAGCCGTGTACTAAAGCTGCCTTAACAGCAGTTTCAGCAGCCATCTGAGCTGCATATGGAGTAGATTTTCTTGAACCCTTGAAACCAAGACCACCAGCACTTGCCCATGAAAGAGCGTTTCCTTCAGCATCTGTCAGTGTAATGATAGTGTTGTTGAAAGATGCCTGAATATGTGCCTGTCCGCGTTCAACGTTTTTCTTTACGCGCTTCTTTGTAATTCTCTTACCTGACGCCATATTAAAACTAACCTACTTTCCTTTTTCTGTCTTCCTGTATTTAAAACATGAAGATCACAATAGTTACTTCTGATTCTACATCAGTGTGATCATTTCTGATCTGGACTTTCTCTTACCTTAAAGAAGAATACTCTCTAATAGATTACTTCTTCTTGTTAGCAACAGTCTTACGCGGTCCCTTACGTGTTCTGGCATTGGTCTTGGTCTTCTGACCTCTAACCGGAAGGCCTCTTCTGTGACGGATGCCACGGTAGCAGCCGATCTCCTGAAGTCTCTTGATGTCCAGAGCTGTTGATCTTCTGAGGTCACCTTCTACTACCTGGTGCTCAGCGATGTAGTTCGCAAGCTCCTTGACTTCATCGTCAGTGAGATCCTTAACACGTGTGTCAGGGTTAACGCCTGTTGCCGCGAGAATCTTATCAGCGCTGGACTGACCGATACCATAAATGTATGTCAGACCAATCTCGATACGCTTCTCTCTCGGTAAATCGACACCTGCAATACGAGCCATTTTTGTTTCCTCCTGTAAAAATTAACCTTGTCTCTGCTTGTGCTTAGGGTTTTCGCAGATAATTCTGATAGAGCCTTTCCGCTTGATGACTTTGCATTTCTCGCAGATAGGCTTTACTGATGATCTTACCTTCATAGTAATTCCCCTTTCTAATAACGAATTCGAACAAAGTTGCCGTATCATTCTAACAAAGCGCTCCACTATTGTAAAGCCCTTTTTAAAGGAATTGTAAGAATATCGACCGCTTTATTTGTCTCTCCAGATGATACGTCCCTTGGAAAGGTCGTACGGTGAAAGTTCGATGGTCACCTTGTCACCTGGAAGAATTCGAATGTAATTCATACGAAGCTTTCCGGAAATGTGTGCCAGTACCTGATGGCCATTCTCAAGCTCAACCTGGAACATGGCATTCGGAAGTTTTTCAATTACTTTGCCAGTAATCTCGATTACATCTGATTTAGACATTCAGTTCTCCTTCTTATTTATTTAATGTGATTAATAAACTCTTATCCTCACCCGGCATCGTCAGCAGCTCAGGCTCACCGTCGGTGATGAGAATCGTGTTTTCATAGTGGCAGGAAAGACTGCCGTCATCCGGAACGACATTCCAGCCGTTATCCCGTGTATGGCAGATCGGTGATCCTGATGTGATCATCGGCTCCACCGCCAGTGTCATACCAGCGCAGAGCTTCGGTCCTTTCCGATGCATATCATAGTTCGGAATTTCCGGATCCTGATGGATCTCCGCTCCGATACCATGTCCGCAATATTCTCTCAGGATGCCACAGCCCTGAGACTCTACATAATTACCGATGGCCGACGTAATATCGTTCAGATGATTACCGGCGACGGCCTGCTTCATACCTTCGAAGAAGCTCTGCTGGCAGACTCTGATCACCCGCTTCGCATCCTCGGAAATCTCACCCACCGCCCAGGTTCTGGTCGCATCTGCATTATAGCCATGATAGCTGGTGCAGGTGTCGATGGAGACGATATCACCATCCTTCAGAATCACATGACGATCAGGGATACCATGGATGACTTCTTCGTTGACAGAGATGCAACAGGTTCCCGGGAAGTCATATAAACCCTTCATGCTTGGGAAGCCACCGAGCTTCCGCATGATGCCCTCGGCCAGTTCATCCAGTTCCTTCGTGCTGATACCAGGGGCGATCTTCTCTCCGAGACGATTGTGCATCTCGAAGAGAATCTTGCCTGCCTCACGCATCAGTTCGATTTCACGTTTTGATTTGATTTCAATCATGAGTACTTCTTTCTGAATACGCTTAATGTTTTACAGCAGAGGCTGTTCTGTCACTCACCTTCCGAAGAATCAGTTCTCGGAAAGGATCGCTACGACATCCTCAAATACCTTCGGAAGCTCCTGTGTTCCATCAACTTCACGAAGCACGCCGGCGGCCTTGTAGTACGCGATGAGCGGCTCTGTCTGCTGATGGTAAACATTGAGACGATCCTTTACGGTCTCCGGCTTATCATCCGAACGAATGATGAGCTCGGTACCGCACTTATCACAGATGTTTTCTGTCTTCGGTGCTGCGTATACGATATGGTAGGTTGCACCACACTTCGGGCAGGCACGTCTGCCGGACATACGCTTGATGATGGCTTCATCCGGAACATCGATGTTCAGTGCGAAGTCGATCCGATCGCCCTGGCTCTTCAGTGCCTCTGTCAGGCTTTCCGCCTGCGGAATCGTACGTGGGAAACCATCGAGAACATAACCGTTCTTACAGTCATCCTGTGCGATACGATCCAGCAGCATTCCGATCGTTACCTCATCCGGAACCAGCTCGCCCTTATCGATGTAGGACTTTGCCTTCTGTCCGAGCTCTGTACCACCCTTGATGTTCGCACGGAAGATATCACCCGTCGAAATGTGTGGAATATCATACTTATCAGCAATCTTGATCGCCTGTGTACCCTTACCGGCACCAGGCGCACCTAACATAACAATCTTCATTTGCGTTCTCCCGATAGTACTATAGTAATAAACACTGATAGCCTCCCCAGATCGTATGTCTGAGGAGGCTTGGTGTTGACGATTAATCGTTCAGGAATCCCTGGTAGTTTCTTACAACCATCTGAGACTCAATTGCCTTCACGGTCTCAAGCACGACACCGACGATAATGATCAGAGACGTACCGGCGAAGGAGATACGACCAACATTGAACACTCCGGAGATAAAGATCGGAATGATCGCGACGATGGCCAGTCCTGTCGCACCGATGAAAATAATATATGTAAGAATATTATCAAGGTAATCGCTGGTTGGCTTACCCGGACGGATACCCGGGATAAAACCGCCCTGTTTCTTCATGTTATTTGCAATCTCTAACGGATTAAAGGAAATCGATGTATAGAAATATGCAAAGAAGTAAAGCAGCAGAATGTAGATCACCAGTCCGATCGAGTAGATCGGTCTGTCCGGATTGCACCAGGAGCCTGAGTTCAGTGCCATAAGGATCTGACCAGGAATCGTGCTGTAATCCACCTTGATAATCTGACCGACCACAACCGGCATGGTCATCAGTGAGCTGGCGAAGATAACCGGCATAACACTTGCTGTATTGACCTTCAGAGGGATGTTGGAGGACTGTCCGCCCACCAGGCCTCTGCCCTGCACACGCCGGCTGTACTGAACCGGGATGGTTCTCTGCGCGTCGTTGAGGATGATCGTAAATACAACTAGTCCGATAATTGCTGCAACGATGATGATCGCTGCGACAACCATCGTTGCCACATTCTTTCCGCTTATGAATCTGATGTACAGCGTCTGGAAATCGCTCGGAACAGAAGACAGAATATTGAAGAGGAGGACGAGGGAGATACCATTGCCCACACCCTTATCTGTGATCTGCTCACCGATCCACATCAGAAGTGCCGAGCCCGCCGTCATCGCTATAACAGCGATCGCGATATCAGCGATCTTTCTTCCTGTGCTCGCCTCGGCGAAACCGATCAGAAGTCCCTGACCGCCAAATCCGATAGCCATCGCAAGTGACTCGATAAGAGCCAGACCGATCGTTACGTATCTGGTGTACTCAGTGAGCTTCTTTCTTCCCTCTTCACCATCCTTCTGCATCTCCTCGAGGGCCGGAATGGCCACGGTGAGCAGCTGGATGATGATGGATGAAGTGATGTACGGTGTGATGGACAGTGCGAAGATCGACAGCTGCTCGAAGGAGCCACCGGTCATCGTATTGAACCAACCGAATGCATCATTATTGGACATGCTGTTAAACAGCTCGCTAAAGTACTGCGCGTTCACACCCGGGATAGGAAGATTCGATCCAAACCTAATTACTACGAGCATCAGGAAAACGAAGAGAAGCTTTTTCCTCAGTTCTTTTACCTTAAATGCATTAAGTAGTGATTTGAACATTATCAGATTACCTCACAGGTGCCGCCTAAAGCTTCGATCTTCTCCTTAGCAGATGCTGAGAAAGCATTCACCTTTACATTGAGCTTCTTTGTAAGCTCGCCGTTACCAAGAATCTTAACGCCATCGTTAACCTTCTTGATGATGCCCTTCTCGAGAAGAGCCTCGATGGTTACTTCCTCACCCTCGTTGAAATGAGTGTCAAGAGTAGAAAGGTTGATACCTGTGATAACCTTAGAATTACGATCAGTGAATCCTCTCTTCGGGATACGTCTGAACAGAGGCATCTGACCACCCTCAAATCCTGGTCTTGGTGCTCCAGATCTTGCCTTCTGGCCCTTTGCACCCTTACCTGCGGTCTTGCCGTTTCCTGAACCATGGCCACGGCCACGTCTGAAGTTCTTTGACTGCTTTGCGCCGTCAGCCGGCTTTAAATTAGCTAACTCCATTGTATGCCTCCTTAGATTTCTTCAACTTTTACAAGATGGTTAACTCTCTGAATCATACCTCTTGTAGCACCGTTGTCCGGAAGCTCTACACTCTGACGGATCTTACGGAGACCAAGAGCCTGAACAGTAGCTCTCTGCTTAGGGATAGCTGCGATTGGAGACTTAACAAGTGTAATCTTTAACTTCTTATCTGCCATTTTGATACCCCCTATTAACCTGTGATCTCAGCTACAGTCTTGCCGCGGAGTGCAGCAAACTCCTCAGGAGTCTTCATGGAAGTGAGGCCCTGAAGGGTAGCGAGTACAACGTTTGTCTTATTGTTCGAGCCCAGAGACTTGGTACGAATGTTCTTGATACCAGCAAGCTCAAGTACAGAACGAGCAGGACCACCAGCGATGATACCAGTTCCTTCCGGTGCCTTCTTCAGAAGAACAGTAGAGCTTCCGAACTTACCAACATAATCGTGCGGCACGGACTTCTCCTCGGTTACAGGGATTGTAACGATAGCCTTTACAGCAGCCTCACGAGCCTTACGGATCGCCTCTGGAACCTCGACTGCCTTACCGATACCACAACCTACATGACCATTGCCGTCACCAACTACTACGAGAGCAGAGAATCTCATGGTACGACCACCCTTAACGGTCTTTGCAACACGCTTGATGGCTACGACGTTGTCGTTTAATTCTAACTGATTTGCATCAATTCTTTCACGCTTCATCTTGCTTGTTTCTCCTCTCGATTAGAATTCAAGGCCAGCTTCTCTTGCAGCATCTGCGAGAGCCTGAACCTTACCATGATACAGGAAGCCGCCACGGTCAAATACAACCTGCTTGATTCCCTTAGCCAGAGCCTTCTCCGCGATGGCCTTACCAACGTACTGAGCAGCCTCAATATTGCTTGTGTTCTCTAAGTTTGCATCCTTATCAAGAGTAGAAGCAGCGCAAAGAGTGTTGCCTGCTACATCATCGATAATCTGTGCATACATATGCTTGTCAGATCTGAATACGGAAAGACGTGGTCTCTCTGGAGTACCAGAAAAACGGTTTCTAAGTCTCTCGTGCTTCTTCTGGCGAAGTTCAGCTTTATTTCTCTTACTTACCATTTCACTTTCCTCCTAATTATTTCTTACCTGTCTTACCAACCTTACGTCTGATGATCTCATCAGCATACTTGATACCCTTGCCCTTATATGGCTCCGGTCCTCTCTTGCTGCGGATCTCAGCTGCGTACTGACCAACTGCTTCCTTGTCAATGCCGCGAACGAAGATGGTATTTGTGCCATCAAGTACAGTCTCAACACCCTCCGGATCTTCCATGGTAACCGGGTGAGAATAGCCGAGTGTAAGGGTCAGTGTCTTGCCCTGCTTCGCTGCTCTGTAACCTACACCGTTGATCTCAAGCTTCTTCTCGAAGCCGTTGGTTACACCATCAACCATGTTGTGGATGAGCGCTCTGGTAAGTCCGTGAAGGGACTTCTCCTTCTTATTATCGTTTGGTCTGGTAACAACGATCTCGCCGTCCTTCTGCTCGATGCCGATTTCTGGAGCGAACTGCTTCTCAAGAGTACCCTTCGGTCCCTTTACAGAAAGAACGTTGTTGTCCTTCATCTCAACAGTAACGCCTGCTGGGATTACTACCGGTAATTTTCCGATACGTGACATACTAATGTCTCCTCTCTTAAATTCTCTGCCTTTTCAGACAGTTTTCAGATTACTAGTTACTATTTGTAAGCCTGTTCAGACTGTTCAGAATATAGTTTAGTGGGTTAATTAAACTAAATTACCAAACAAATGCCAGAACTTCGCCGCCTACGCCCTTTGCTCTTGCTTCACGATCAGTCATAACGCCCTGATTGGTGGAAACAATGGCGATACCAAGACCGCCCAGTACGGAAGGCATGTTCTCCTTGCCAGCGTATACTCTCAGACCCGGCTTGGAAATCTTACGGATGCCGCCGATGATCTTATCGTTCTTCGTAGCGCCATACTTAAGAGTAACCTTGATATCCTTGAACTTGCCGTTGTCAACGAGCTCATACTTTGCGATGTAGCCCTCATTTACCAGGATGTCAGCGATAGCAAGCTTCATCTTGGAGGATGGGATAGTTACTGTGTCGTGCTTTGCAGTGTTTGCATTACGGATTCTTGTAAGCATATCTGCGATTGGATCACTCATACTCATGTTTACGGATATCCTTTCTTAAAAAAATATAGTTTGTTATATGTCCGTATAATTTCGGGCAAAGCAAATGCCGCGTCAACAGGGTGATCTCACCTGACCAGTCCATAGGATACGGGATCCGATGCTTAGTCAAATGGCACAGCATATGCTGTGCGGCCTGCGGCGCAACATTTACATTATAACCATTTTTCTCCGAGTTGCAACCCGGTCCGGCGTATCTTTTTGAAGTAAATTATGTACTTCTTTAAATACAATCCAGAAATTATCGCCCTTGACAACACAATCCCGAAGGATCACATTGCCGCAGGCTCAAATGGTGAAAGGTCCTGATTACCAGGAAGCCTTCTTAACACCAGGGATCTCGCCCTTGTATGCAAGCTCACGGAAGCATACACGGCAGATACCGTACTTCTTAAGAACAGAGTGAGGTCTTCCGCAGATCTTGCATCTGGTATATGCTCTGGTGGAGAACTTCGGAGCCTTCTGCTGCTTTAACTTCATTGATAACTTAGCCATATTTTCCTCCGATTACTTTGCGAACGGCATGTTGAACAGTCTAAGAAGCTCTCTTGCCTCTTCGTCCGTCTTTGCAGTCGTAACGAAGATGATATCCATACCTCTTACCTTATCAACCTTATCAAACTCGATCTCAGGGAAAATGATCTGCTCCTTGAGGCCAAGTGCATAGTTACCTCTGCCATCAAATGCGTTCGGGTTAACGCCTCTGAAGTCTCTTACGCGCGGAAGTGCGAGGTTGATCAGACGATCAGCGAACTCGTACATTCTCTCGCCACGAAGAGTAACCTTACATCCGATAGCCTGTCCCTCTCTGATCTTGAAGTTTGCAACAGACTTCTTCGCCTTGGTGGTTACAGCATGCTGACCAGTGATGATCTCGAGATCACGCACTGCACTGTCGAGAACCTTGGAATTTTCCTTAGCTTCTCCAACGCCCATGTTGATAACGATCTTATCAAGCCTAGGAATCTCGTTAACGTTCTTGTAACCGAACTTCTTCGTCATAGCTTCCTTGATCTCGCTATTGTAAAGATCCTTTAATCTAGCCATCTTAAAATTCCTCCTTTCTCTTACTCAACGACCTTACCGGTCTTCTTCGCAACTCTTACCTTCTTGCCGTCCTTAACCTCGAAGCCTACGCGAGTAGCCTGTCCGTCAACAACGAGCATCACGTTGGAAGCGTCGATCGGAGCCTCCTTGTGAAGGATGCCACCCTGCGGGTTAACCTGAGATGGCTTCTGGTGCTTGGTTACCATATTGCAGCCTTCAACGACTACCTTATTGGTTGCCGGGTCAAAGGAAAGGACCTTGCCCTGCTTACCATTGTCCTTACCGGCAATGATCTTTACCATATCGTCTTTCTTAATTCTACGCATCTGGCAACCTCCTTACAGTACTTCCGGAGCGAGGGAAACGATCTTCATGTAACCATGATCACGAAGCTCTCTTGCTACCGGTCCAAAAATACGTGTTCCCTTAGGTGTTCCATCGTCCTTAAGGATAACAGCTGCATTCTCGTCGAACTTGATGTAGCTGCCGTCCTTACGACGGATATCATCAACGGTTCTTACTACAACAGCCTTGACAACGTCACCCTTCTTTACCTGACCGCCTGGGATGGCATCCTTCACGGATGCGATGATTACATCTCCGACAGCAGCATATCTTCTGGTTGAGCCACCCATAACGCGGATGCAAAGAAGCTCTCTTGCACCTGTGTTATCAGCAACTCTAAGTCTTGTTTCCTGCTGAATCATATAATGCTCCTTCCTTGCCTCTTAATTACTTAGCCTTCTCAACGATCTCAACAAGTCTCCATCTCTTTGTCTTAGAAAGAGGTCTTGTAGCCATCACCTTAACAGTGTCGCCTACGCCAGCTTCGTTGTTCTCGTCGTGAGCGTATACCTTAACGGTTCTCTTTACGATCTTACCGATGACAGGATGCTTAACGTGATCCTCGATAGCGATAACGATGGTCTTGTCCATCTTTGCACTAACGACCTTACCGGTACGTGTTTTTCTCAGATTTCTCTCCATTGTTGTGCTCTCCTTTCTCACGCTTTTGCTTTCTCTGTGATAACTGTCTGAATACGCGCGATGTTCTTGCGAACCTCGGTGATTCTTGCTGTATTATCGAGCTGGTTGGTAGCGTTCTGGAATCTCAGATTAAAGAGCTCCTTCTTTGCAGAAACAAGCTCAGCATTGAGCTGCTCTGTTGTCTTCGCCTGTAACTCTTCTACGTAAGTTTTCTTCTTCATTAGTTATCACCGCCTTCCAGATCGGCCTTCGTAACGATCTTGCAGTTGCAAGGAAGCTTGTGACTAGCAAGTCTAAGTGCCTCTCTTGCCGTCTCCTCAGGTACGCCGGAAATCTCAAACATTACTCTACCTGGCTTAACTACAGCTACCCAGTACTCTACAGCGCCCTTTCCGGAACCCATTCTGACGCCGAGTGGCTTAGCTGTGATCGGCTTGTCAGGGAAGATCTTGATCCATACCTGACCGCCACGCTTGATGTATCTTGTAAGGGCAACTCTGGCTGCCTCGATCTGATTGGATCTGATCCAGCAAGGCTCAGTTGCGACAAGACCGAACTCACCATAAGTAACCTTATTACCTCTCGTAGCCTTACCCTTCATGTTTCCACGAATCTGCTTACGATACTTCGTTCTCTTTGGCATTAACATAATTACTTATCGCTCCCTTCCTTGGTATTCTTGGTAGGAAGAACCTCTCCCTTGTAGATCCATACCTTCACACCGAGTCTGCCGTATGTGGTAGCAGCCTCAGCGAAGCCATAGTCGATGTCAGCTCTGAGTGTCTGAAGAGGAATGGTTCCCTCGGAATAGAACTCACGTCTTGCGATATCAGCACCGCCGAGACGACCACTTACAGAAGCCTTGATACCAAGTACGCCGGACTTCATGGTTCTCTGCATTGCCTGCTTCATCGCTCTTCTGAACGATACACGGTTCTCAAGGGACTGCGCGATGTTCTCAGCTACGAGCTGTGCATCGCGATCCGGTCTCTTGATCTCCTTGATATCGATGTTGACATTCTTGGAGGTAAGCTTCTGAACTTCCTTTCTTACCTTCTCGATCTCAGCGCCGCCCTTACCGATAACGAAACCTGGCTTAGCAGTGTAGATCACTACGCGAACCTTATCGTTTGCAGCTCTCTCGATCTCGATCTTCGCAATTCCTGCAGAGTAAAGTCTCTTCTTCAGGAACTTACGGATGTTGTAGTCTTCAACAAGTGCATCTGAAAAAGTATTCTTGTCAGCATACCACTTGGAATCCCAATCTTTAATAACGCCGACTCTCATGCCGTGCGGATTGACTTTCTGACCCATTTATATGCCTCCTTCTTACTTTCTCTCGTCTAAAATTACAGTAATGTGTGAGTTTCTCTTCAAAATTCTGTAAGCTCTGCCCTGTGCTCTCGGATGAATTCTCTTCATCGTAGGAGCTGCACCAGCATAGCACTCAGCAACATAAAGATTATCTCTATTCATGTTGTTGTTGTTCTCTGCATTAGCAGCAGCAGACTCAAGAAGCTTCTTAACTAAAGTAGAAGCGTATCTAGGATTGTATGTTACGATACCGAGTGCCTCGTCGAGGTTCTTGCCTCTGATGGCGTCAAGAACGAAGCATGCCTTCTGTACGGATACTCTTGCATATGAAAGAGTAGCTGAAGGTCTCTTTACAGTATTCGCATTTCTCTCTCTCTTAATCTGAGATCTATGACCCTTTGACATTTTAGAAATGTCCTCCTTTCAAATATGCGTGAGTTATGCTCTCTTCTCGTTGCCAGTGTGGCCGTGGAAGGTTCTGGTTACAACGAACTCTCCGAGCTTGTGTCCAACCATGTCCTCTGTAACATATACAGGAACGTGCTTTCTACCGTCATGAACTGCGATGGTGTGACCAACAAATGACGGGAAGATGGTGGAACGACGAGACCAGGTCTTGATAACGGCCTTGTTTCCGGAAGCATTCATATTATCGACAGCCTTCTTCAGCGAAGCGTCAATAAATGGTCCTTTTTTAACTGAACGTGCCATATTATTCTCTCCTCCTCAATTACTTGATGGCTCTACCATCACGTCTTCTGATGATAAGCTTGTTGGAAGCCTTCTTCTTATTACGTGTCTTAAGACCAAGTGCTGGCTTGCCCCATGGAGTGCAAGGACCAGGTCTTCCGACAGGTGCCTTACCTTCTCCACCACCGTGCGGGTGATCGTTAGGGTTCATGACAGAACCACGAACAGTAGGTCTCCAACCCATGTGTCTCTTTCTACCAGCCTTACCAAGGTTGATGAGGTTGTGGTCACCGTTACCTACAACACCGATGGTTGCACGGCACTCTACAGGAACCATTCTCATCTCGCCGGACGGAAGACGAAGAGTTGCATACTTGCCTTCCTTCGCCATCAGCTGAGCAGCGTTACCAGCAGAACGTACCATACGTGCGCCCTTGCCAGGGATGAGCTCGATTGCGTGAACGTTTGTACCTACAGGAATCTTGGAAAGCGGTAAGCAGTTACCTACTCTTGCCTCAGCCTCAGGTCCATTCATAACCTTCATACCGTCGGTCAGACCGTTCGGTGCGAGGATGTATGCCTTCTCACCATCAGCATAAGCGATGAGTGCGATGTTGGCTGTTCTGTTCGGATCATACTCGATTCCGATAACAGTTGCAGGGATACCATCCTTGCTGTTTCTCTTGAAATCGATGATTCTGTACTTCTGTCTGTTTCCACCACCCTGGTGACGAACAGTGATCTTACCCTGATTGTTTCTACCAGCGTTCTCCTTTACTGTAGAAAGAAGAGATCTCTCCGGAGTCTTCTTCGTAATCTCAGAAAAGTCAGAACCGGTCATGTTTCTTCTCGAAGGTGTATAAGGTCTATATGTCTTAATACCCATGACTTATTTTCTCCTTTTTACTAGTCACGTATAATAGAGAATTTTTCACGTGACGTACTATGCTATCTGTAAATTAAAGGCCCTTGAAAATCTCGATTTCCTTGGAATCCTCAGTTAAAGTAACGATAGCCTTCTTCGTTGCAGCTGTCTTGCCGAGCTTGAGACCTCTTCTCTTGGCCTTGCCGTCAGCGTTCATCGTATTTACAGCCTTTACCTTTGTACCCTCGAACATCTTCTCAACGGCCTCACGAACCTGAGCCTTGGTTGCGTCCGGATTTACAAGGAATGTATACTTCTTGGATGCCATCTCGCCCATGGACTTCTCAGTGATAACCGGGCGGAGAATAACGTCGTAATACTTAATGTCTGCCATTATGCGTATACCTCCTGGATCTTCTCTACAGCTGCCTTCGTAGCAACTACAGTCTGGTACTTAAGAACGTCGTATACATTGAGCTCGTTCACACCGGCTGTCTTGATGTCAGCGATGTTTCTAGCAGAAAGAACGGTGTTCTTATCGTTCGAATCAAGAAGAACGAATGCCTTCTCAACCTTGAGTGCATCCAGCATAGCCTGGAAGTTCTTGGTCTTGATCTCGTCGAACTTGATCTCATCAACAACGATGAGCTTGTTCTCCTGAACAGCGTTGGTGAGTGCAGACTTAAGAGCTGCTCTCTTCTCCTTCTTGTTCATGGTTGTTGTATAGTCACGTGGTACCGGTGCGAATACAACTCCGCCGCCCTTCCACTGCGGTGCTCTGATGGAGCCCTGTCTTGCATGACCTGTGCCCTTCTGTCTCCAAGGCTTTCTTCCGCCTCCGGAAACCTCTGCACGAGTTAATGCCTTCTGTGTGCCCTGACGCTTGTTTGCAAGCTGAGCAACAACTGCGAGGTGAAGGAGATGCTCATTGATCTCAACGCCGAATACGGCATCGTTAAGATCCATCTTTCCAACTTCCTTGCCCTGCATATCAAATACTGATACGTTAGCCATTTATGTGTTCCTCCTTTCGTACGTTTCAGGCCTTCACTGCTTCTCTGACAGTTACAAGAGCCTTCTTAGGTCCCGGTACAGCTCCCTTTACAAGAAGCAGGTTGTTCTCAGCATCTACCTTAACGATGGTAAGATTCTGAGTTGTAACCTTTACAGCACCCATGTGTCCTGGCATTCTCTTGCCCGGAAGTACACGTGAAGGTGTTGCGGAAGTACCATTGGATCCTGCGTGACGGTGGAACTTGGAGCCGTGGCCCATCGGTCCTCTGGACTGGCCATACTTTCTGATAGCGGACTCGAATCCCTTACCCTTGGAAATAGCGGTAACGTCGATCTTGTCGCCCTCAGCGAAGATGTCAGCCTTGATCTCGTCCTTAACGTTGTAGTTCTCAGCGTCCTCAAGTCTGAACTCCTTCACAAATCTCTTGCAAGGAACACCAGCCTTGTCGAACTGACCCTTCATAGGCTTGTTTACGAGATTCTCTCTCTTATCCTGGAAGCCTACCTGGATCGCTGCGTAACCGTCGTTCTCAACAGTCTTAACCTGTGTAACAACACAAGGACCAGCCTGAAGTACAGTTACTGGAATTAACACGCCATCTTCGTTCCAGATCTGTGTCATTCCTACTTTTGTTGCTAAAATAGCTTTCTTCATGTGTTCTCCTTTCTACAGCGGAGCCCGATTTCTCAGACTCATACTAGAATCATTACTTGTTCTTCATCTTGATATCGACATAAACGCCAGCCGGCATCTCCAGTCTCTGAAGAGCATCCATGGTCTTCTGGTTCGGACTGATAACGTCGATAAGTCTCTTGTGTGTTCTCTGCTCGAACTGCTCACGAGAGTCCTTGTACTTGTGTGTAGCACGAAGGATGGTTACGATCTCCTTCTTTGTCGGAAGTGGAACCGGACCGGATACCTGTGAACCCGTCTTCTTGCAGTTCTCCACAATTTTTGCGGCTGACTCGTCTACAAGGACGTGATCGTAAGCCTTAAGTGTGATTCTCATTACTTGACTTGCCATAAAAAAAGTCGCCTCCTATCGGTGATTTGACGATAAGTCGGTGACTGTACATTAACGCGCACACCTGTCCCATGTGAGATAAAGGATCGATCTGCGCAAATCCATCTGCTGTTTGATGGATTAAATTGTAGTACAGTGACCTGCCGTCAGTTTCTAAACTAGACATTCGCTCCCTGAAGTTCTCTTACATGACTTATACTTGGTTGCCGTCTCAACTCTCAGGCGGAGCCCGGAGGCTCACTGGATCCAAAGGATACTGTTGTACGGATCTTGGCTTTCGTCCATGCAAGCAATCTTCATTTCAACGCTATCATGTCACAGCGTGTACAAAGATAACACACATGCTTTTTTATTGCAAGCAATTTTTCTGAAAACGTGTATAAAATCCGATACACGTTTCCACACTGCCGTGTGTATCACGATATAATGTACAGCACAGCAGGTAACCACCTCGCCGTGCGTGTCATATCATACCATCTGTTTTTCTGAATTGCAAGACCTTTTTTGATCGCAGTTCAGCGGGGACCCGGACTGCAAATGAACGAATGCAGCCATCTGTTCTATACCAGAAGAGAGCCCGCTCCTTTCGGAAACGGGCCCTCTTCTATATAGAAAGGAAATCTCATCCTCAGTCGATGTCATCGACATCCGGCGGAGTCGCGGTCATCGCCTCGAGGCTGCCATCGAGGTTTGCCTTCAGCGTACCGTCGGCATTAGTCGATACCTTATTACCATCCGCATCGCGGAGATTTGTTTTACTCTTCATGACCAATCCAGAGTAAGAGATGACGTAGTTCTTTCCATCTACGTAGCAGGTCTGGTACTTCGCACTCTGATCCGCCTGCTGCAGTCTGCCCTCATAATAGAGGTAACCGTTCTTCACGCCGGTGTAGCCGCGGCCGTTGCTCTCTGCATAGTAAGTGATCTTATCGCCATCCGCCTCAGTCATCACGAAACGTCCGGTCTTTACC
This sequence comes from Oribacterium sp. Sow4_G1_1, assembly GCF_052116105.1. Lineage (NCBI taxonomy): Bacteria > Bacillati > Bacillota > Clostridia > Lachnospirales > Lachnospiraceae > Oribacterium > Oribacterium sp. Sow4_G1_1. Next base: position 62,002 of record NZ_JBQKLS010000011.1, on the reverse strand, counting down.
GAGCAGTCTGCCCTGCTGGATCCACAGTAGTAGTAATGCACGCTTGCGTCGGTCGTCGTGGAGCCCTTCTGCATGCCATATACCGGATTTCCCTTTTCGTTGAAGAGGTACTTCTTACCGCTGATCGACTGCACGAGGAAGTTTCCGGTCGTTCCAGCTGCCGGTCGTCCATTCGAGCGGAAGTAGAAATACTCTACATCACCGCTGGCGAGACTCTCATCATAGGAGCCGTCGCTGTTCTGCGGTCCGGTCGTCGTATACCAGGTGTTCTCGATCAGCTGGCCCTGCTTGAAGTGATCGTCGGTTTTCATCGCGAAATACATGTATCCGCTGATCTCCGGGGTCGTATCCTGTACCTTCGACCATCCGAGCTGCATCACGCCATTCTCATCGAAGCCGTACTTGAGGCCATTGATGGTCTTTACGGTAACGTTATAGCTGTCAGACGCGTACTTTTTATTCGTTCCAGTGGCGAAGAAATACCAGGCTGCATGATTCGTGCTGTAGTTCACATCGTCCTCATAGAAGCTCTGGTCCTCCTCCGGAATCGTCAGGTACTGCCAGCCTGAAACAGCGGCACCTGTGTTCGGATTGCAGTAGTAGCTGTTTCCATCTACCCAGCCGGTCTGCATCACACCCATCTCATCGAAGTAGTAGCGATAGCCGCCGACGGTCTGCCAGCCGCCCTTTTTCAGGGTGCCGTTCCCGGTAGCGTAGTACCAGATCACCTGACCGTTGCTCTCCGCCTTGATCCAGGCGTTCGCCGCCACGGTTCCGTTATCCTGCATATATACCGGCTCGCCGCTGGTGTTCGTCGTCCAGCCGGCCGCAAATGCACTCGTCGCGGAAATCACCGCAAGCGCACCGGCTGCGATCAGAAGTTTTCTAAGCTTTTCTTTCATCATATCGTATCCCTCCGGACCCGGCTCTACCGGCCCCAACGCCTGTGGATGCACTGGCTCCGGTCGCCGCCGTCCTCTTTCGGACCGGATGTATGCGCTCGTGTGCGCCTCACCGGACGATTTTCCAGTCTGCATCATACTTATGCTATAATAATAGCCTTTCACTCATGCAAATGCAATTTCTATTCCATGAAGAATACTGAATAATCCCGGCGAAATGCTTACGATTCTCTTACATTCACACGCGTCACCGTGGCTTCGTTCGTCACGCCTACCGCCTTCGGCCAATGCTGTTTTCTCTACTATTATGACTTTTCGCAGCTTTCCCAGCGGCCGCTGCAGCCGCATGGCAGCACGAGTCCGGTTTCCGTCACCGGCAGGCCAACCTCTTCCGAGTGGATCACACCGCCGAGGCGTGCACGGATCGCCGTGCCGAGCATATAGCTCATGACCGCCGGCTGCAGTCCGGTCGTGTAGGAATTGATGAGGAAGAAGATGCTGTCTTCTGTCAGCAGCTTCGCCGCCTGTTGCACGAGCGGATAGACCGAATCCTCGATCTTCCAGATCTCCCCCTTCGGTCCACGACCATAGGATGGCGGATCCATGATGATCGCGTCATAGGTATTTCCACGGCGGATCTCACGCTCTACGAACTTCATACAGTCGTCGACGAGCCAGCGGATCGGCGCATCCTTGAGATGGGAGGCCTCTGCGTTTTCCTTCGCCCACTGCACCATGCCCTTCGAGGCGTCCACATGGGTCACCTGAGCACCAGCCGCGGCCGCGGCCAGGGTCGCACCGCCCGTATAGGCAAAGAGATTCAGCACCTTCATCGGACGGTCGATACCTGCCTGCTTCCGACGCTCCACTTCCCCGAGGATACGATCCGCGAACCAGTCCCAGTTCGCCGCCTGCTCCGGGAAGAGACCGGTATGCTTAAACGTAAACGGCTTCAGGTGGAAGGTCAGGGTGCGTTTTTCTATAGGAAGCTTCTCGAGCTGTGCATAGACCGGTGCCGTCGGGCAGTAGGTCGCACGCACGTCCGGCTTCAGGGTCGAGGCGGCCGCATCCGCGCCACCGAGCACGTAGGAAATCTTCCACTGCTTCGGAAGATCGAAGAACTCCCACTCGCCGCCGCCCTTGTTCGAGCGATGATAGTGGCCGTTCAGCTTCTTCCAGTACGGATTCCGGAAGGGTGTCTGCCAGATAACCTGTGGATCCGGGCGACGGAGGATATACTTCCCCCAGCGCTCCAGCTTGTCGCCGTTTGATGTGTCGATAACCTCATAATCTTTCCAATGATCTGCAATAAACATAGAACTCCTATCGTCCTCCGCTGAGAATTTTCCACTGCAGCGGCAGGTACCGTTTCAGTACACGCTTCAGCCCATACGCGGCCGCGACAGCGACCACCGGGGTCAGCAGGTACAGCGCGAGGCGCACCGCTTCTCCCCATCCGTCGTACGGAATGCCCAAGTACTGTATCATATAATACTGTGCGCGCGCAATCGGATAATGCACTGCGTACAGAAAGAAGCTGTTTTTCATATAGGGTTTCGCTTCCGGCAGACGGTCTCCGGGCAGGACGAACCAGACGCCGAGCACGAGCAGCAGTCGTCGCACGATCGCGACGAGCGCCTGCGGACCACTCCCGGACAGTGAAAGCACAAACAGTGGAAGCTGCTGAAGGCACTTTCCGATCCAGCGCGCCAGTGCCCCTCCGCTCATCAGGTAGGCCGGCATCGACATCCGCGCGATGCCGCTCCCATCATAGAGCACGAAGCTCATCAGCTTCGCCGGGGTCAGGATCTGCAGCAGCCATGCCAGCAGCAGGAGGCCAATGCCGGCGATGCGGCACCCTCTCTCCATGGAGCTGCGACGCTGACGGGCGTTCGCTGCCACCGGCAGGACGACGATCTCCGCCTCCCCTTTCACCTTTCCAGGCATCGCCTTCCGGAGAAGCCGGGCGTCCGCTGCGGCGCCTTCGAACAGCCCCCGTCCATGACAGGCGAACAGGGCGCCGACGCCATAATAGATGAGGGCGTCTGCATTGACCAGCGGGAGCGTGGCGCCTGCACCGATCGCGGTGGCGAGCAGGAGAAGTGACAGAAGCATCACGAACGCGTTCCGGAGCAGCAGGTAGAGCAGCGGCGCGAGGAGCGTCAGCAGCATCAGCTGGTACATATACCAGAAGGTCGGATTACAGCTGTGGTTCGCAGCAGCCTCACTCATCGCCGTGAGGGAGAAGTGTCGGCGGCCGCTCAGCACGTAAGCGAGGTACCAGAGCACATTCCATGCACCATAGGGTACGAGCAGCGACCAGACCCGCTCCTGCCACTTCCGCCCGATATCCCGGAAGCCGTGCAGTGTCCGGAAGAAGAGGTAGCCGGAGACCAAAAAGAAGCCCGGCACCGCCATCTGCCCGAGGGCGTTCGACAGAAGATGCTCGACGTGGCCGGCGATGCCGGTGATGCCGGCAAGCTCTGCGCCGGTATGGTCCGCGGTCAGGATCATCGAGCTGAGCGTCGTGTTGTCGATCGCGAGGTTTACGCTGTGAATCAGGACGACGAGCAGGGACATCAGGAAGACGAACCAGTTTATTTTATTTCGAAATCTGTTTTCTTGTGTCGGATTCATAGCCTTTATTTTACATAGAAAAAGAGCCGCCTGCAACGGCGACTCTTTCGTATATCGATCCATATATCGGTCAGCGGATCCTGTGGATCGGAACGTCTTTTGATACACACCGCCATCTCCGGGCAGTTGATTCAGTATCACGTCCGAACACGGCACAATCCATGCGTTTTACAGTGGAAGCTCCATCTGCTGGGTCATCTCCTCGCGATGTGCTCTGTAGGCAGCGACCTTATCGTTGATTTTCTGGCTGGAATCCAGGATCGAGGAGATCGACATATCATGATTCAGGTTGTCGATGATGAGGGCGATGTACTTCGCCATATCGACGCTGATGTACCACGGCTTCGTCAAAAGCTCCGGCTGCTGGTAGATCAGGTTCGTGGTGAAGACACCGTTTAAGGTGCCGTTTGCGTACGCCTGGTCGAACTTGTTGAAGCCGGAAGTGAAGAGACCGAAGGTGCAGCATGCGAATACACGTCTCGCCTTACGCTCCTTCAGCTCCTTGGCCGTATCGATGAGGGACTCACCGGAGGAGATCATATCGTCGATGATAAATACATCCTTACCCTCTACGTCTGCGCCGAGGAACTCATGGGCCACGATCGGATTACGGCCGTTGACTACCTTTGAGTAGTCACGTCTCTTATAGAACATACCCATGTCGATGCCGAGCACGTTTGCGTAGTAGATCGCACGGCTCATACCACCCTCATCCGGAGAGATGATCATCATGTGGTTCTTATCGATATCGAGGTCCTCTACATGTGCGAGGATCGCCTTGATGAACTGGTAGGAGCAGGAGATGTTGTCAAAGCTGTCCTGCGGGATCGCATTCATGACACGTGGATCATGTGCATCGAAAGTGATGAAGTTCTCCACGCCCATCGCATGAAGCTCCTGGAGCATCATCGCGCAGTCGAGGGACTCACGTCCGGTACGCTTGTGCTGGCGGGACTCATACATGAACGGCATGATGACATTGATGCGCTTCGCCTTGCCGGTCGTCGCTGCGATGACGCGCTTCAGATCACTGTAGTGATCATCCGGGGACATGTGGTTCACCTGGCCGAACAGGCTGTAGGTCTGTGCATAGTTCATGACGTCAACCATCAGATACAGATCCACGCCACGTACGGTCTCGAGGATGTTCGCCTTCGCCTCACCGGAGCCGAAGCGGGACACCTTCGCCTGTACGATATAGCTGTCCTTCTGGTAACCGTTGAACGCGATGGTCTCCTTGTGATCACTCTCACGCTGGGTACGCCATGTAGAAAGATACTCATCGACCTTCTGGCCCAGTGGCTGGATCGAATCGAGCGGCATCAGCGCCAGTGGTCCCACCGGGATACGCTCAATAAACTCTGAAGTTCTGGAATCTGACATTTCTCTCTCCTCCTTAGAAACGTTCCAATCTCAAATCAACCTTCTTTATATATGTAAACAGTCATGACTGTCAACATTTTTTTACCATACATTCTATAACTACAGCTTTTTCCATAACAGTACAGACAGAGGACCCGGTGGGCGGTAGCTTTTTCCACCTATCCCAGAGGCCTATGGGCTTTCGGTTCAGCGCAGCCTCTGGTCCACTCCGTAGAGCGGGATGTAGTCGTACTCCGCCATGATACGGGAGACGATACGATCAGAATAACGGTCCTGCATCGCCCGGAAGTTCAGATTCGTCGAAATCATCACGGACTTGTGCAGTACCATCCGCTGATTCAGCACATAAAAGAGACGCGAGGTCGTATAGCTGTTGTTCATCTCCGTACCGAGATCGTCGATCACGAGGAGATCGCAGTTCAGGATCGCATCCTCTGTTTCCTCCTGCTCCTCCACATCATGCCGGAGCGCTCTCGAAAAGCTGTCGAAGAGATCCGTGCTGGTGAAGTAGATCACCGAATGGTAGCTGTCCATCAGCGCCTTCGCCACACAGTTGATGAGGAAGGTCTTTCCGGTACCCGGATTTCCCATCAGGATCACGTTGCCGTGCCGCTCATCGAAGTTCTGCGTCCAGTCCAGCAGCAGATTCCGGACCTCCGCCATATACTGACGGTTCGTCTTTCCGCCCGCACCATCGATCAACTCCCGATCATCGAAGCGTGTGAGATCGAAGTGATCGAAGTTCTGTGTTCGTACGATACGCCCAAGATGGGACTGCTGATAGATAAACTGCATCTGCATATTTTTGAAGCAGTGACACTTCTCTCCACCGATGAAGCCGGTATCCTGGCAGTCCGGACAGGTATACTGCATCTCGAGATAGTCTGCCGGGAAGCCGTTTCGCACGAGCAGATCCTTCTTCTCCTCGCCGATGGCGCGGATATGGTCCTTCAGGTTCCGAAGCTCCTCCTTCTGTCCCTCGCGCATCAGCTGGAGCGTGCGCCCCGCCTCTGCGCGCACAGAAGCCTCCAGAGCCTTCAGCTCCGGAAGCTTCTGATACGCGTCCTTTTTCCGTGCCTCGAGATGCAGCGCATCCTTCATCCGACGGACGTCATAGACGTGCATGATTTGATTATACTGTGCATTCGTGAGTGCCATTCTTCATCCTGTCCAGCACACGCTTCTGTGCGATGCTGTCATAATCGATTTCTGACTTTTCGATGTTAAGGAACTTGTTGTTTCTGGAGCTGGAACCACGGGGCTTCTTTTTCGTCTTCTTCTCTTCGAAGGACCTGATCAGCTCCCGTGCCTGTGCCAGCGTGACGATGCCCTGCTCGTGCCAGTTGATCGCGACAGCCTGCAGATACTTGCTGGTCGTCTTCTTGATGCTCGCACAGTACTCAAGCAGATACTCGATGACATCTGCCTGCATGTGGAGATCTTTATACATATACTGAAGCGTCTCCACCTGACGGATGCTCGGAAGTGTCGGCAGCACATGCTTCGCCACAAACAGAATACCGGCGAACTCCTCGTCATCGAACACATCATCGACGGTACCGGAAAGCTTCTCGAGCTTCTGCTCGGCCTGCTCCATCGCCTGTGCCGGAATCGCGGTCGAAACAGCCGCCGCAGCGCTCTGCGCCTCTGCTTCCGCCTCCATATCGCAGGTCTCGCGGAGCTCCTCGCGAACGAGGGCATCGGTCCCCGCCTTAAAAACGCCCTGCTTCTCCCAGTAGCGCACGGCACGCTCGATATCACCGTCGGTCAGGTTCAGTGCATCCGCCGCATCCGTCACCGTAAACTGCTCTCCCTTATGCCGAAGCATCAGAAGATATACTTTTATATAATCCCCGTTCGCCGATCCCAGATACTTATCCAGAAAATCGTTCGAAATACAGGTCGCATGTACCGCAAGGTTATCAACAATATTTGTGCCCATCTCAACTACCCGGTTCTATCTACATTCCGTGATACGGAAATCTACAGTTAAAAAAATCCGATGCAAAATCGATCACGCAGACGTCGTTCTCAGGGTACGCGCCCACCGCAATGCCCGGTGGCAGAACCACCGTTTGCTTCGGTGAAATGATGATAACACAGGGTGCAAAGCTCTTCAACCGATCCAGTCCACAACTTTATCCACCTAAGTTATCCACATCGCGGTGGATAATGTTCACAGCTGAAAAGTCAAGACCTACATCTCGATTCTAAATTGTTTACAATTTTATTGCAATGTGTAAAAGCGCGTAAAATCGATGTCAAGAGCGGCAGCGGATTGTATTTAAATAGTACAATCCGGTGTTTATCCACAGCATAGCGGTGGATTTCCATTAATATCTGTTGATGAAAACTTATTTCTTTTTGGCAAACGCTTACATTTTCAGTCGGATCTGGCAGGTGGCCCGGCGGGATTCGTAATACAAAATGAGGCCAGAACCCGCGTAAGGGGTTCTGGCCTCGTCTGATCAGGCTTCTTCCACGATGGCACCCGGCTGCTTCAGCAGGTCGTCGCCGACCTTATAGATGTCGCCCGCGCCCATCGTAATCAGGACATCCCCCTCCTCTACATGCTGCAGGAGGAAGTCCTCGATGTCTTCAAACTTCGGAATGTAATATACATTTGTATTCTGCTCGAGCATATGCTTCCGCAGATCATCGGAGCTGATGCCGATGGTGTTCTTCTCTCGTGCCGCATAGATGTCCGCCAGCACGATCTCATCCGCCTGGCTCAGCGCGCCTGCAAAATCATCCAGCAGCGCCGCCGTACGACTGTAGGTATGCGGCTGGAATACGATCCAGAGCTTCCGGTGCGGATACTTCTTCGCCGCCTCGATGGTCGCTGCGATCTCCTGTGGATGATGCGCATAGTCATCGATGATGGTGAAGCCGTTCACACTGCCCTTCTTCTGGAATCGGCGATCTGTACCGGTGAAGCGCTTCAGACCACGCAGGATCGTCTCCATCGGGATATCGAGAGAGCGAGCGACGGCAACCGCCGCAAGCGAGTTATAGATATTATGCTCGCCGGTAACGCCGAGCTCCACCTGTGCCAGCTCTTCGCCCTTATAGAAAAGGGTATAGCTCGGGTGTGCGAACTTATCGTAGCTGATGAAGTTTGCCGTATAGTCTGCATCCTTCTCGTGTCCGAAGGTGACTACCCGGCACTTCAGCGCCTGCGTGAAATACTCACTGTGCTTGATGTCCTTATTGATCACCAGCAGGCCATCCTCCGGCAGCTTCTCTGCGAAGAGCTTAAAGCTGTGACGAATATCATCGATGTCCTTAAAAAAGTCGAGGTGATCGGCTTCGACGTTCAGGATGACCTCGATGGTCGGGAAGAAGCTGAGAAACGAGTTCGTGTACTCACAGGCCTCCACGACGAAGGTCTCCTGTCCACCGACGCGGATGTTTCCACCGATGTCCTTCAGCATGCCGCCGACAGAAACGGTCGGATCCTTATGCGCCTCGAGCAGGATCTCCGTGATCATCGAGGTCGTGGTCGTCTTTCCATGGGTGCCCGAGACATTGATCGCCTCCTTATAGTTCCGCATGATCTCACCGAGAAGCTGGGCCCGGGTCAGCATCGGGAGATTCTTCTCCTGTGCGGCTCTGAACTCCGGGTTATCCGGGTGAATCGCCGCCGTATAGACGACGACGTCGATGTCATCTGTGATGTTCTCTGCCATCTGCGGATAGTGGACCACCGCGCCCTGCGCTGCCAGCTGGTCGGTCAATGCTGACTCATGGCTGTCAGAGCCGGACACCGGAAACTTCCGTGAGAGCAGGATCTCGGCGAGACCGCTCATGGAAATACCGCCGATACCGATGAAATGAACGTGTACAGGCTTATCAAACTGAATCTGATACATATATTCTCTACCTTCTTATCAATCTCTTATTTCATTGATTTTTTCAACGAGTTCAGCATAATCCCCGCAGTACTTTTTGTAAAGAGGATAAACCGCATCCCGGAAGCGCTTCTTTTCCCGCTCTGGCAGCACGATTTCGACGGTGCCCTCCCGAAGGCACTTCTCCCGTGCACTCGTTTCACGTGCCGTCCAGAGCTCACGCTCATAGAGGCCGGCCGCATCCGCACAGCGCTGAATCGTCGCCTGATCCTCCGCGGAAAGCTGCTCCCAGGTCGCACTGCTGACGAGCATCAGCTCCGGAACGCGCATATGCTCATCCACGGTATAGTACCGGGCGATTTCGTCATGCTGCATCGCCTCGTAGGACGCCCAGTTATTTTCCGCGCCATCGATCTCACCGGTCTGCAGCGCATCCTTGACGGCTTCGTAGACGATCGGCACGGCTTCCGCCCCCAGCGCCTCGACCATATCTTCTGCGAGTTCTGCCTGCTGGACACGGATCTTCATCCCCTGCATGTCCTCGAGGCAGTGGATCGCTTCATCCGTCGTATAGAAATTACGAACGCCGGCATCAAACCAGGAAAGTGCAACCATACCGCTTCCCTGGAAGCTGTCCTTCACCTGTGCACCGATCTCCCCATCCAGTACCCGCCACATATGGTCTCGGTCCTCATATAGATAGGGCAGCTGCAGTACGAGCGTTTCTTCACTATAGTCCGGCAGATTCGAGAGCGAACAACGACAGAAATCGATGCCACCATAGGATACCTGTCGTACCGTAGAATCCTCATCCCCGAGCTCTGCGTTCGGATATACACGTATCTCGATGCGGCCATCGGTTTCCTGGTTCACCTGGTCTGCAAAGCGGCGTGCTGCCTGGACGGTCGGATAATTGCCCGTCTGGTTATCGGCATAGCTGAACACATATTCCGGGACCTTTCTCTGCCTCTCCTGTGATGTCTGCGACTGATTCGTCTGTGCGTCTGTGATCCCCGCAGCATCCGCACTCGCTGTCGACGCCACACCGGCACCGCCTGTACTCTGCGAGCTCGCCTTCTTCGACGCATCGGCCGCTGCCGTACTGCATCCAGGCAGCTGACTCAGCAGAACGACGCCGCCAAGACTCAACAGCAGGCACTTTCTGCGTCCTCTGAAAGAAAAAATCGTCTGTCTCTTCATGTCACTGCGTCTTTTCACTGTCTACCGTCACTTCGTCTTTTTCGCCGGATGAGCCTTCACTGCACTTGCCTCTGCAAACTGCAGGAAGGATTTGCTTTCTTCTTTACTCTGAAAGGCATAGCCCGGAATCACCAGTCCGTGTCCACGTCCAGTGTACAGTACCGTCAGATTCAGAAAGCGACGAACCGCATAGATTTCCTTCCATGTCAGTGTCTGGTGCTGCTCCCCTACGGTGATATAGATATGCTCCTCCGAAAATGCAAGCTCTGTATCCTCCTGGATCTTCACTGCATTTTTTCTGCATCGAACATAAACGATAAGCGGCTGAATGAGCGGGAAATAAACTGTACCGATCGCTGAAACGATGAGCCAGCCCATCCAGTGATTTCCGTAGCTGGCACCCGCGAGGACCGCCATCGCGAAGGTAAAGACGACATTGACCACGCCAACCAGCGAGCTGTACTGATAGATCATCGCGAGCTCCCACATCTCCTTCACGCCGTTTCTGTATTTAAAATGATAACGCATGCATGCACCTCTCTTCCTGTTTGCATCCATCTTATAAAAAAAGCACGGCGGATTCAACCGCCGCGCTTTTTAATCGCATAAATTCACATGTAGACACGCTGCTTACAGCTTGCCGATCATGGAAAGAACACCGGTACCCTGCTGTACATATCCGAAGAGCTTCGGAATGAGGAGGGAGATGTTCGGAATGAAGGTGATCATCATGAGTGCGACAACCATCATCACATAGAACGGAAGCATCGCTACGACGATCTTCTCCATCGGACGCTTCGCAATCGCTGCACCGATAAAGAGAACCGAGCCAACCGGCGGTGTCAGAAGACCGATACCACAGTTGAGAACGAGGATGATACCATACTGAACCGGATCCATACCGATGGACATAACGATCGGAAGAAGGATCGGGGTCGAAATCAGGATGATCGGCGCCATATCCATGATGCAGCCGAGGATCAGAAGGATGAGGTTCACGAGCAGTGCGATGACAACCGGGTTGTTCGAAACACCGGTGATCAGGTTTGCTGCGAGATCCGGAACATGGAGTCTGGTCAGGCAGTAGCCGAAGATCGAGGAGGTAGAGATAAGGATCAGCACGATACCAAGGGTCTCTACACAGCTGTCGAGGCACGCCCATGCCTGCTTCCAGGTGATACCCTTATAAACGTAAATCGATACAAGCAGTGAGTAGATAACGGCGATCGCAGCAGACTCCGTCGCTGTGAACACGCCGGCTACGACACCGACTACGACGATCAGGATGCACAGCAGTGCCCAGATGGAGGTTGCGAGGCTGCGTCCCAGTCTCTTCAGTGAGAACGGCTCACCCTTCGGATAGTGTCTCTTCTTCGAGATGATGTAGGAACCGATCATCAGGGAACCTGCGAGAACAACGCCTGGAAGGTAACCTGCGAGGAAGAGCGAACCGATGGAGATACCACCTGCCGTGGTCGCGTAAATAACCATATTGTGGGATGGCGGAACCAGCATACCCTCAACAGAGGATGCGATGGTAACAGCCGTCGCAAAGTCAACATCATAACCACGGTTTACCATCATCGGGATCTCAAGAGAGCCGAGGGATGCGGTATCTGCAGAAGCGGATCCGGAGATACCACCGAAGAAGTAGGATGCCAGGATGTTTACCATGGCGAGACCACCGGTCATCCAGCCGACGAAGGCGTCTGCCAGATCCAGCAGCTTCTCAGAGATACCACCGGTTCCCATGTATACACCCATGGTGATGAAGAACGGAACGGCCATCAGGGAGAAAGATGAAATACCCTTTACCATCTGCTGTGCAACGGTGTTCAGCGGAAGTCCCTGATACATCAGGCAGCAGACCGATGAAAGTGCTACAGAGTACGCAATCGGCACTCTAAGGAAAACCAATGCGAAGAATGTAATCAGGAGAACTGCAATAGCGGTTGTATTTGCCATAATTATTTCGCCTCCTTTTCATCCGGGGTATCAAAATGCATGCCGTCATCCGGCTTATAATTCTTATCCAGAATGTGCTCGATATCGATCACTAAGCGCTCCAGCTCGAAGAAGATCATCGCGAAGCCGGCCAGCGGAATCGGGAAATACATCCACTTCTTACTGAGCCATGGCATGGAGATGAAGGAACCCTTCGCACCGATGCCGTTTGCATACTTCCAACCGACGATCAGCATGATGAACGCAAGTACCATGACAGCGATATCATCGAGAAGATCCAAGGCCTTCAGAAGCCCCGTCGGAAGATAACGATCGAAGGTCGTCATACGAATATGCGCATTACGACGGATAGCCAGTGCCGCAGAAAGCACGGACATATAGGCCATCAGTGTCAGGATCGTCTCCTCGCCCCAGCCTGGCGCCGGTAAGAAGGTGAGGTAACGTCCCAGTACAACCCAGGTCATGATGAGGATATCAGCCACGAGAAGCAGCTTACAGAGCACCATGACGATTTTGTAAACCCAATCATAGATTGGCTCAAACTTTTTTAAAGCGTCAAGCATAGAATCCCCCTTCTAAAACTATGAGGTGCTCACGGACACGCCGTGAGCACCTCACTACATGTCATTCGAAAATGACGTTTGGTTACTTTTTTACAGATTAAGCAAGTGCCTTGATCTGATCAAGCACATCCTTAAGCTCGCCGGTAGCATACTCCTCGGTGATCGGTGCGCATGCAGCCTCCCACTCGGACTTGTCAGCGATCTCGATGACGTTGCAGCCACGACCCTTGAGCTCCTCGAGAACCTTATCCTCAGTCTCAGCAGCGATCTTCTGGCAGTAATCAGAAGCGATCTTGGAAGCCTCGGTGATAACGTCTCTCTGGTTGTCGGTCAGCTTGTTGTTCCAGGACTCATCAGAGATAACAACCTCGATTGCGCCCAGTGTGTGACCATCCAGTGTAAGGTTCGGACCAACCTCGTCGAAACGGTTGGAAGCGTAGTTTGCGATCGGCTGACCAGCACCATCAACGGTGTTTGTCTGAAGTGCGGAGTAAAGCTCGGTCATGGAAACAGATGCAGGGTTTGCACCGAGAGAAGAAACCATCTTCTGCATGATCGGGTCATTGGAAACACGGATCTTCATGTTCTTAAGATCAGCAACGGTAGAAACCGGCTTGCTCTCAACTGTGAAGAAGTGTCTGAAGCCCTCCTCGCCGTAGAAGAGACCCTTGATACCAACACCAGCCTCCTCAGACTCGTTCAGAATCTCTGCACCGAGATCGCTGTGTACGAAGTTCCAGAAATGCTCTCTGGACTCGAAAACGTACGGGAGAGAAAGAAGAACGGACTTGGATGCGCCGTAGGAAGTCAGCGCGAATGCAGAGATACGGGACATATCGATGTCTCCGCCACCGCCGAGCATAGAGTCAAGAACGTCCTGCTCTGCGCCGAGTACGCCGGATGCCTGAAGGTCGATGGTGATGGAACCACCGGAGATTGCCTCAACAGCCTCCTTGAACTTGGTATCCATCTGTCCGCAGATAGTACCCTCGAGCGGGTTAACCTCAGCCATGGTCAGGGTAACCGCCGGATCAGCTGCTGCAGCCTCGTTTACAGTGTACTCACCGTCTGCTGCTGCGGCCTCGGTCGTCTTCTCCTCTGCTGCTGCAGTGGTCTCAGCTGCGGCCTCGGTAGCTGCCTCGGTTGCTGCTGCAGTGGTAGCTGCTGCAGTGGTCTCAGCCGGCTTGGATGAGCCACAGGCTGCAAGGGATGCAACCATGGTTGCGGCGAGAACGCCACTTAAGATTCTCTTCTTCATAATAGATATCCTCCATTTTGTATAATTTTGACATCCACACTCTGCGGATGTCTTTCACACACAAGCACATTATAAAGAACAATCCTGCGTGGAAACAGAGGAAAATTCTGACATTTGCCGTACTATTTTAACATTTTGTTCACATTTGTTATTCACTTTTATCAAAGTACACAAAGCAAGAAGCCATAATCTGTGCGATACTCACAACAGATTATGGCTTCTCTCACCATTAAGACGTTTTTATGAACAATCAGCCCAGCTGATTTCGATACTCGGATGGGCTCATGCCGGTGATCCGGCGAAACACCTTCGTGAAATAATTACTGTCAGCATAGCCGACCCGCTGGCCGACTTCCTTTACGTTGCAGGAAAGCTCAGCGAGTGCCTTCTTTGCGAGCTCTACCCTGTACTCTGTCAGATAGGTCACGAAATTCTTTCCGAAGTTCTGCTTGAAGAGCTTACAGAAGTACGCCTCGCTGTAGCCGAAGGCACTTGCGATATCGAGCACGGAGACGTCCTCCATATAATGCGCCTCCACGTAGCGGCGCATGCGGGATACGATCCGGTCCTCACCACTCTCTTCCTGCGCGTGGTCTTCTTCGCCCTCCCCCGGCGTTTCCACTCCGGAGGATCCACCTGCCGCTGCTTCCGTCTCCACCTGTGGCAGCGGCTGAAGCTGACCCGCCTTCACCTGATCGACATAGTGCATCGCCGAATCAATCGAGAGAAACAGCTCCGTCTCATCATACGGCTTCAGAAGATAATCGAGCGCATGCACGGAAATCGCCTTTCGCGCATAGTCAAACTCGTTAAAGGCGGTCAGAAAGAGGATGGCACAGTTCCGGTCCTTCTGCCGGATCTGCTCCGCTGCCTCCAGTCCCGTGATACCGGGCATCTCGATGTCCAGCAGCAGGATATCCGCCCCCTTTTCCTCATACAGCTTCAGTACCTCGCGTCCGTTCTCCGCCTCATAAAATACCGCCGATTCCTCACCGAACTTCTGGCGCAGCTTTTTCAACAGTACCTTCCGCTCGATGGCCTCATCATCTGCCACCAGGATTCTGTACATACCAAGCTCCTTTCCTCCATATAAACTGAAACCTGACGGGATCTGCTCCCGTTCGTCTTAAGAATTTCGTAAGGGGGTCTGACCCCATAAAATTTAAGAATTTCGTAAGGGGGTCTGACCCCATAAAATTTTTCTAAACAAAATCTAAAGCCGAAGTTTATGGGGTCAGACCCCCTCCAGCGCCGGACGCGGTTCCGCTCCCTCCCGTTCCTGTGGGATCGTCAGTGTGATGCGTGTACCGACGCCTTCCTTTGCGTCAATGCGGAGATCGCCACCCTCCGGATAGAGTGTACGAATCCGGCGATAGATATTGCCGAGACCGATGCCGATCCGCGCCGTCTTATTTTCCTCCGGGTTATGCATGCGGGCGTTCAGTGCAGACAGCCGCTCTTCCGCGATGCCCAGTCCGTCGTCCTCGATCAGGAGGGTGACGATCTCGCTCGTCGAATCCTCGGTCACGGTAACCGAGACTGTCCCGCCCTGCTCCTTCTTCGACAGACCGTGTACGATGGCATTTTCCACCAGTGGTTGCATCGTAAAGGACGGAATACGAATATGGCTGACGTCTTCCGGCGTGTTCACCTGATACTGTATGCGACTTCCGAAACGCATCTTCTGAAGATACATATAGTTTTCAGCGATGCGAAGTTCCATTTCGATCGGCACGATCTGCTCGCGTGTGTTCAGATTATACCGGAAGAGCTGTGCAAGTGACTGCGTCATCTTCTCGGTCGTCGGGGCATCCTCGAGATCCGCCATGGAGCCGATCATATTCAGTGTATTAAAGAGAAAATGCGGGTTGATCTGACTCTTCAGCAGCTCGAGCCGATTGGCATTGAGCCGTTTCTCCATCTCGCTGTTCTCGAGCTTCTCCTGCTGCAGCAGCTCTGTCATCCGATGGTTTTCCTGAATCGTCTGGATATTCTCCTCCATCGCATGCTTCATATCGTTAAAGATCGACACGAGCTCACCGAGATCGTCCCGGTTTTCTACATGGATATCCTCTCCAGAGAAATCGGAACGAGCGATGCGCTGTGCCTCCTGGCTGAGCTCCCGAACCGGCTTCGCGATGGATTCCTTCATCACGCTTCCCATCTCCACGACGATGACGAGCATAATCAGGGTGAAGTTGATAAAAATAAACGGCAGCACCCGGAAGAGCGGGAGCTTCTCGGTATACGCACTCGAGCCAGCCTCTACGGTCAGCTGCAGCAGCCGGCGGGAATACTGCTCGAGGTAATCCTCCCGCTGATTGTATTCATTGAGACGTTTCAGGAAATCGGTCCGGTTCGTACTTTCAGACAGCATCTCATCACGGAGCGCCGCATACTGCTGATACGCATTCCGGATATTCCAGGTACGGGCATAACGTTCCGCTCCGATGATTTCATAATCAAACGGAAGCGCTTCGATCGAGCGTTCCGTACGGTGAATCGCCTTCTCGAGCATATCCCGTGCCGTTTCGGTACCGGCAGAAACATAGCCGTCGAAGGCAAGGCCCTCCTCTTCCATCGCTTTCATAAAGGACTGGCAGGCGCGGTTTTCATCGAGGAGCTGACCGTAGTCCCGGAGAGAATAGTTCATCGTGAACATGGCGAAGCCGGCCGAGACCAGTATGATGAATACGATCACAGCCGCAAAGCTCTGCACCTTCCGGTCGATGGACATACGCCACCACTGACGTTTAAACATGCCACTCCTTTCGGATCTCTCCTTCACAGCGCTGCACCTCGCGAAGCAGGTCCTGGGCGGACCACAGGACGGCACCACTTCCCCAGGTGATGACCTGCACTACCTTATCTGAGGTCGCCACGGTGACGTTATACTGCTTCGAGAGCTCGTGGGTCTCCTCCTCGATGTACTCGTCGGCCGTCATCGCTTCCCGCGTGAAGACCACGTAGATATTATGGTACTTCGTCTGCTCTACGACATGCCCTGCCACACGATAGGCATCGAACACGACGATCAGCTCGACGCCGGTGTAGCCGGCATAGTTCGACAGGATATCGAGGAGCTTTCCACGCGCAGCATCGAGATTCACCGCGGCCAGTGCCTTCAGCTCCTCCCAGGCAAATACGATGTTATAGCCATCCACGAGCAGATAATTCTTTTTCTTCACCAGCGGTTTCTTCGTCCGGCGGTTCTCTGCGAGATTTTCTTCCTTTTCCCGTGCACGAATGGTGCGGGCACTCGCGATATTCATGTCCTTCGCCCGGTTTTTGATCGGTCCGTAGGTACGCACGAAGATATCCTCGAGCTCCTGATCCGCGATGTAATGACCGCCGCTCTTGTAGCCCTCGTCCTTCTTGCCCTCATGCATACGCTCGAGGCGCAGGGCATCCGCTTCGAAGTCGCGCTTCTCCACCGGGCCCTCCAGCTCGAGCGGCGACTCGACATGCATGTAGCTCTCCACCTCGTCAAACGGCACGATGAAGCCGGTACCATGCGCACAGAAAACGGAGGAGCATGGATTCAGGATATCCTGATCCGGGTCATAGCCCCGGGCAAGGATTACCTCCTCCGGATTATGACAGCGGTCGTAACCGCTGAAGCGCAGAGAGAGACTATCCAGACCCTTCGTGTAGGCCATCAGCTCCTGATGGTAGTTCCGCATCCGAACGACCGGTGCGGTACCCTCGAGCACTGCCCGCTCCCCCTTCATCTCCGGAGAGCCGAAGTGTGCATTCATATTCGAGAGATCCGTCATCGCACGGCCGATATAGTCGGTCGGAATGTCGAGCGTGAAGGCATAGTACGGCTCCAGCAGGATGTTCTCCGCCTTCCGGAGTCCCTGGCGCACCGCACGGTAGGTCGCCTCACGGAAATCGCCGCCCTCGGTATGCTTGTTGCTGGCCCGTCCGGCCACGAGTGTGAAACGAAGATCGGTGACCGGGCTGCCGGTGAGTACACCGATATGCTCCCGCTCCTTGAGATGGGTCAGTACGAGACGCTGCCAGTTGATGGCCAGCGCATCGGTGGAGCAGTCGGTTCGGAACTGAAGACCGCTGCCACGCGGGAGCGGCTCCAGCAGAAGATGCACCTCGGCATAGTGTCGAAGCGGCTCGAAATGGCCCACACCCTCGACCGGTCCTGCAATCGTTTCCTGGTACAGGATGCGACCGGCCGAAAATCCGATCTCGATACCATAGCGTTCCTTCACCATACGCTTCAGGATCTCGGTCTGGACCTCACCCATGAGATGAATGTGAATCTCCTTCTGCGCACTGTCCCAGCGGATATGGAGCTCCGGGAATTCGTCGGCGAGCGACTGCAGCTTCCGATAGAGCTCCAGCGCATCCACATCTTCGGATACGAGCTGATAGTCCAGCACCGGGCGCAGACTCGGGTCACGTCCTGCCGGCTCACAGCCGAGGCTGTCGCCGGTCTTCAGTCCCGGAAGATCCGGGATCGCCACGACAGATCCGGCTTCCGCCGTATCCGCAGTGGTATACTTCACACCGCTGTAGAACCGAAGCTCCGGCACCTTCTCGCCCGGCAGAAGCTCGGTACGCACCTTCAGCTCGCCACCGGTAATCTTCATATAGGAAAGGCGATGGCCCTGCGCATCCCGTCCGATCTTAAACACGCGGGCCCCGAAGCTCGTCGGATAGAGCGGAATTTCGATCAGCTGGTACATCCCCTGGAGCAGTGCCTCCACGCCATCGCCCTTCAAGGCCGAACCGAAAAATACCGGAAAAAGCTTCCGGTCGAGGATCATGTTCCGTACATCCTTCGGCTCGAGAGCACCGGTTTCGAGGAAGCGCTCCATGCAGTGCTCGTCACACATGGCGATATTTTCCTTCAGCGCGTCGGACATCGCATAGCGACCGGCCTCGCTGAAATCAACGAGGCTCATACCGAAGTGCTTTTCCAGATCCGCCATCAGGGCCGGCTTCTCCGTCCCCGGCTGATCCATCTTGTTTACGAACACGAAACACGGAACATGGTAGCGTTCCAGCAGACGCCATAAGGTCTCAGTGTGTCCCTGTACACCATCGGCACCATTGATCACGAGGATCGCATAATCCATCACGGACAGGGTCTTCTCCATCTCGGCGGAAAAATCCACATGTCCCGGCGTATCGAGGAGGGTCACCGCGATATCCTGAAGCTGAAAGCTCGCCATCTTCGAAAAGATGGTGATACCGCGTTCCTTCTCCATCTGGTCTGTATCGAGGTAGGCATCACCTTTATCGACACGCCCCAGCTTCTGGATGCGTCCGGAGCTGTAGAGGATCTGCTCCGAGAGGGTCGTCTTTCCTGCATCTACATGCGCAAGGATGCCCAGCACCAGGCGTTTCGTATACTTATCTGCCATCTCGTTTTCTCCTGCTCTTCCTGTGCTGCCAGATTTACTTCGGCAGCTTCAGTTCATCCTTATACTGTGTTGTGAAGATCCTGCGCAGCTCATCCACGACCTGTCCCAGGCTTTTGCCACGCTCGTCGATGCGGATATCCGCATACTTTTCATAGAGGCGGGTGCGTTCATCATACAGGTCCTTCAGTGTGTATCCCTCCGGAATCGCGACGCCACGGTCGACGATGTTCCCGATGCGGCGTACCATCTCATCGTAACTGATGTCGAGGTAGACGACCTTACCGATGGAACGGAGGTGCTGCATCGCCCAGTCCTCGTAACAGATGGAGCCGCCCGGTGCGATAACCGCGTTCTCTACATCGAGACCTGCCGCGATATCGCCTTCGACCTGCAGGAAACCCTGCTGTCCTTTTTCAGCGATGATCTCCTTCAGAAGCTTCCCCGTCTTCTCCTGGATGACGATATCGACATCCACGAAGTTCATTCCCAGTCGCTTCGCCAGCAGTACCCCGACGGTAGACTTGCCGCTGGATGGCATTCCGATCATCGTAATATTCATAGTGTCTCCTCTCCGTTCTGTTATAACGTCTGAAGGGCGGACTTCAGCCTCCGCTCGTCGGAGCCAGAAGTCTGCCCTCCGGTGCATTCGTCACGACTGCCGCTTCAGACTGCACGAATGTCTGTTTACAGCTGTTCTGCGAAAAGGGTGAGCTGCGGCACAAGCTGCTTCTTACGGGAAACCACACCTGGAAGCTCGACGGACCAGGCATCGAGCACCTTCCCGTCTTCGCTTCGTGCAGGTCTCCGCACAGATTCTACGGCAAAGGCATTGTTCACGAGCGGACCTGCGCCGGCTCCGATGGCCAGGAGGTCGGTACTGCGCTCGAGGATGTTGGTCAGCATGATGAAGCTCATGTCGATCCCCTCGATCTTCATCGCCTCAAGGGCGAAATCCTCCAGCTCGTCCTTCATGCTTTCGAGCTCTTCCTTATTCAGGGAGGTCACCTGGCTGACACCGAAGTCGACCTTGCCGGCCTTGAAGTGCTTGAAGTCCTGGTAGAAGATTTCCTTGATGGTTTTTCCCTTCAGGTTCGAGCCGGCGGAGAACATATCGAAGGCGTACTTCTCGATATCGACACCGACGATCTCCGCGAGCTCACGTGCGGTCTTCTCGTCCTTCGGCGTGCAGGTCGGCGAGCGGAAGAGC
This sequence comes from Oribacterium sp. Sow4_G1_1, assembly GCF_052116105.1. Taxonomy (NCBI): domain Bacteria; kingdom Bacillati; phylum Bacillota; class Clostridia; order Lachnospirales; family Lachnospiraceae; genus Oribacterium; species Oribacterium sp. Sow4_G1_1. The sequence goes on along the minus strand of NZ_JBQKLS010000011.1, from coordinate 41,649 downwards.
AGGGTGTCGGAGATGATCGCAGACATCAGAAGACCGGCCGTCGTTCGATCGATCTCTACGCCGCTCTCACGGTACATCATCGTGATGATCGTCGAGCAGCAACCGAGCGGCTGGTTTCGGAAGTATACCGGGGACATGGTCTGCACGGCACCGATCTTATGGTGATCGATGATCTCGAGGATGTCGGCAGATTCGATGCCCTCGACCGCCTGTCCGGCTTCGTTATGATCCACGAGGATGACCTGCTTGCCATGATTTCCGAGGAGATTTCGGCGGGAAATCATGCCGAGGTAGGTACCGTCCTTACTGAGGACCGGGAAATCACGGTGACGTTTGTTTGCCATGATGTCATGGATATCATCCACGAAATCGTCCTCGGTGAAGGTGATAATATCATCCTCCGTCATGAAGTAGTTGATCGGCATCGACTGGTTGATGAGTCGCGCTGCGGTATAGGCGTCGTAGCTGGTGACCATGATGATCATGCCGTTCTGCTCGGCCAGTGCCTTGATGGTCGGAGAAACATCGGCCCCCTCACAGATGATGATGCAGTCGGCACCGTTATCCATCGCAGAGAGCTGATTCTCCGCACGGTTTCCGAGGAGGACGATGTCGTGCTTCTCGATATAGTAGGACATCATCTCCGGGTTTGCGGCTGCGATCAGCACCTTACCCTCGGTGCAGAAGCGCTTGACATCACCGGTAACGACGGTCGCTTCCAGTGTTTCCTGAATATTTGAAAACTGCGTATGTGCCTTCGAGATGATCTGCGAGTCATAGACATTGAAATAGGACTTCGCGATATCGCCGATGGTGATGACGCCTTCAAGGGCGTTCCGTTTCGTGACGACTGGAAGGGTGACGACATTGCCCTCATTCATGATGGTCCATGCCTTCTTGAGGGACATGTTTTTATTTACACCCGGGGTCTGACGGTACTCGATATCGGAGACCTGGGTCTTTACGGTGGTGATCAGCCGCGGTTCCGGAACCTCGAAGTAATCGAGGACGAAGGCGGTCTCACGGGATGGCTCGCCGGCGCGGCAAGGGATGTACTTACTGCTGCCAGTGATTTTATTTTTCAGGTTTGCGTATGCGATCGCAGCGCAGATGGAGTCGGTATCCGGGTTACGATGGCCCGTGACCAGCACCTCACGCTCCGTGTTGTGTGGGATCAGTGTTTTATTTTTCGGCATGTATTCTCCTCACAGATAAAGCCAGTTTTACTTGTTATACGTTACCACAAATGCGACGGCAACTCAATGCAGGTACTCGAAAAGGGACATGGCCGGTGAGCGGTTACTTTACTGCTCAAACAGGGGACCCGGAGGGGCGGCTAAAGATGACGGTTCCAGCGGCAGTCAAAATATTTCGAAAAGTGAAAAGCATTTACCGTTTGTTCATAATTTATTCATATTTCGATACTATATTAACAATGTACAGAAAATTAGATAAAGAAAATCCTCTGTACGATATGAATGTTGGTATTTTTCTCCAATTGATAGATTTTTCATAATTGCCCCGGTGGAGCTTCGGCTTCACCGGGGTCTCCTCATTTCAGGGAGAACCTTCCGACTGAAAGCTCATCGGTCAGCACCACGCATAAAATCCTGCAGTTCTGTGAATATATAAGAAATCCCTGCAGGGCATCGCCTGCAGGGATTTCTCTACATCATATGATGATTTATTCTGTTTACTTCGCGTAGTCTACGGCGCGGGATTCGCGGATCACATTGACCTTGATGACGCCAGGATACTGCATCTGATCCTGGATCTGCTTCGCGATATCGTGTGCCATGATGGTCATATCATCGTCGGATACCTGATCCGGGACAACCATGATACGTACTTCTCGTCCGGCCTGAACAGCGAAGGACTTCTCTACGCCCTTGTAGGAGTTCGTGATATCCTCGAGCTCCTTCAGACGATTCGTGTAGGTCTCGAGAGACTTACGACGTGCGCCCGGACGGGCTGCGGAGATCGCGTCGGCTGCGGCGACGAGGCAGGCAATCAGAGATGTCGGCTCGGTACCGCCATGATGGGATGCCACGGTGTTGATGACCACCTCCGGCTCATGGTACTTCTTGCAGAGATCGACGCCGAGCTGGACATGCGTTCCCTCCATATCATGATCGATAGCCTTACCGATATCATGCAGCAGACCGGCTCTCTTCGCCATACGAACGTCGAGTCCGAGCTCCTCGGCGAGGAGTCCGGAAATCTGGGCGACCTCAACGGAGTGACGCAGTGCATTCTGACCATAGGAGGTACGGAACTTCATACGGCCGAGAAGCTTCACCAGCTCTGGATTCAGGCCGTGTACACCGACCTCGAGGACAGCGGCATCACCCTCCTCACGGATGGTTTCGTCGACTTCCTTCTGTGCCTTCTCTACGACCTCTTCGATTCTCGCCGGATGGATACGTCCATCGACGATGAGCTTCTCGAGGGCGATTCTTGCGACCTCACGACGCACCGGATCAAATCCGGAAAGAACAACCGCCTCCGGCGTATCGTCGACGATCAGCTCTACGCCGGTCAGCTGCTCCAGTGTACGGATATTACGTCCCTCACGGCCGATGATGCGGCCCTTCATATCATCATTCGGAAGCTGCACGACGGAAACGGTCGACTCGGTCACCTGATCAGCTGCACAACGCTGAATCGCATCCACGATATAGTTGCGGGCACTCTTTTCGGCCTCTTCCTTCGCCTGATTATCATACTCGCGAATCATCTTCGCATAATCGTGCTTTGTGTCCTCTTCGAGGGACTTCAGAAGCTCTGACTTCGCCTGATCTCTCGTGAGACCGGACACACGCTCGAGCTCCGTCACCTTCTGATTATGCAGCTCGTCGATCTCGGCTTCCTTCTGCTGCATCCGATCCTGCTGTTTCCGGAGTTCCTGTTCCTTCTGATCCAGGGCCACAGCCTTTTTCTCAGAGGCTTCCTCTCTCTTCAGCATACGATGCTCGAGATCGGATACCTCCTTACGACGGTCCTTGATCTCCTTATCAAGATCGTTTTTCGCCTTTAACGCCTCTTCCTTCGTCTCGAGAAGAGCTTCACGCTTCTTATTCTCAGCTGTTCTGATCGCATCATCGATGATCTCTCTGGATTTCTTCTCAGCGGAGCCGACTGTCTTTTCGAAGTCACTCTTTGCCTTGTTTATTCCAGCGAAGAACATGATGAGGCCCACCACAACGGCCACTGCCACAACGATAACGATGGTCACTTTGTGTTCCTCCTTCACTATTATGTTGTTAATGTACAAACAGATATGTGAACGAGTCAAAACGGCAGACTGTCCGTCCCGGCCCAGACCAATTCTATTTATAATACAGCTTATATTTGAAATTATTTTCAAATTACATTAACTCAACCATTTAATTTTATATAAATATAACAATCATGTCAACAAAAAGGGGAAGAACAAAAAACTGCCCGCAGCAGGCTGCGAACAGTTTTTCATACATAGCGTTTCCTATGCGATGGACGCTTCAACGCCGTCCAGGGTCTTATAAAGCAGTGTATACAGTGCATGGATCTCATCCTTCTGAAGCTGCATACATGCGTTGATTTCCTGTGGAATATCGAGTGCGTCTTCCCGAAGCGCTTCGCCCTTCTCGGTGATGGAGACATCCAGCGCACGCTCGTCGCTGTGAGAGCGGGCCCGTCGGATGAGTCCCTTCGTTTCAAGTCGCTTCAGCAGCGGGGTCAATGTACCGGAATCCAGGTACAGATTCTCTCCGAGCGTCTTTACGTTCACACTTTTCTTCTCCCATAACACCATCATCACGATGTACTGCGTATAGGTCAGATCCAGTTTATCAAGGAACGGCTTATAGTGCCGTACGACCTCCTTCGCACATGCATAGAGCGGGAAGCAAAGCTGGTTTTCCAGTTTTAAGCAATCGTATTTATCTGCCATGATACCCTCCGGCTTTTTTTCGTCACGAATCGGTATCTTAGCATATGCGGCCCGGGCATGCAATTATATTTTGCACGACAGATCTGCTCCGCAGTAACGAGTCACCGTTCAGGCAGTGGGCCCGAACGGGCGGCAACGAAGGCGCAGTACTACGAGACCGGTGAAATCTAAGCCGGGGACCCCTACTTTCTGAACGGTGACCGTAACGAAAAGAGGAGATGCACGAGAAAGGCACCGAGGACGACGCAGCCGAGGTACAGAAGGATCCCGACCGGGCGTCCGATGACGGCATCGATCGAACGAAATACCGGCTGAGAGCTGAGATGATATGGCGTAATGTAGAACATATCACAGTCGCCATAGCGATGCAGTGCGATGTTGATGAGCTCTGCGAGGACGACGGCGATGCCGAAGATCGGGAGGGTACGCCGGAATCCCCGACAGGATCTGTCCGAAAGTCCAGTGGCATGAATATAGAGCGCCGTCAGCAGCATCACGATATGCCAGATGAAGCCATGAGCCGTCAACAGCGGATGTCCCGGATGCAGGAGGCCTTCATGTACGATCAGTGCCAGTGCACCGCCGAGAAAGCCGTAGTCCTGCAGAAAGGTCAGGAGGGCCCGTTTGATGATGAAGGCACGCCGCCCTGTACGCTTCCGCAGCATACCATAAAGGAGGGCGAGGTACATCGGGAGGGAACAGAGCTGAAACGGGAAGTACCAGACATTATACTGTCCGCCCTCCACGAGAAGCCACAGCGTCAGCTGCTTCCAGAGTTCCATCGCGATCAGCACGATGCCGGCGACGACGACCGGCTTTCCATACCTCTGATCCCGCGCCAGCGCCTCTCGCATCCCGGATTCACTGTTTTCAGATTCCATTACGGATGTTGCTTTTTCGGATTCTGTTGTATCTCCCCTGTTCTTCATCTTCTCATGCAGCCTCTCACGTACGTATGCGTCCGCGCATCGATACCGATGCTTCATCCCCATCTTTTACGCTTCCTGTGATCATCTGTCAAGGCTGCAGGGGGAAGAAGCTACAGGCTTTCTTCAGCATCGAGCGCCAGTGCCCGCGTCACGAGCTCATAGCTGAAGCCCTTCCGGAGCAGTGCGGCATAGAGCTTCCGCTTCTCCTCTACGCCGAGTGCCTCCGTATCCTTACACTTCTTACGAATCGCCCGCTGCACGGCTGCAAGCTCCGCGTCGCCGGCGCGCTGGTCGTCTGCGCGGAAGGCATCCATCGCCGCGCGGATTTCCGCCTGTCCGACGCCCCGCTGGTAGAGCTTCTGCTCGATCTCCCGGAGCGACTTCTGTCCGGCATAGGTTTTAATCAGCTGCTCGGCGAAACGACGGTCATCGATGTACCCATAGCGCTTCAGCATCTTCATCGCTTCATCGATGATGTCCTCTGTGTATTTTCCGGATTTCCGAAGCTTCTCCCGGAGACGGGACTCGCTCTTCTCTGCGTGCTCGATGAGATAGAGGCAGCGCTCCTTGCAGCGATTCACGAGCTTCTCCCGCTCACTCAGCTGATCCGGATCCAGCACATATCGCTCACCGCCACCATGCTCTCTCTGAAAATCTTCCAGACTTTTCAATTCATCTTCCTTTCACATACAGCTGACCGAAGACATGAAAACGTTCCGTGGTCCGATCATGCGTGAAAACCGATTGCTCTTTTCTATCATATACAGAAAAAGCCAGCCGGATCATCCAAAAGGATCATCCGGCTGATGATTATCATGCTTACATCCGCACTTCTCTCACCCACTGATACGTACCCGGGTTATAGAGTATCTGCGTTCTTTATACTTCATCCTGCTCTTCCGTGTCTGTATCCGGCATCTGCTGCGCAGCCGCAGCTGCCGCCTCAGCAAACTCGTCCTTCGGCAGGCCGTACTTCTCGCGTACGAGGCCTTCGATCTCCGCCATGACCGCCGGATTCTGACGGAGGTACTCCTTCGCATTCTCACGGCCCTGTCCGATCTTTTCGCCATTATAGGCGAACCATGCTCCAGACTTCTCGACGATGTTCTCATTGACCGCAAGATCCAGGACGTCACCGGCCTTCGAGATACCCTCGCCGAACATAACATCGAACTCTGCCTGCTTAAACGGCGGGGCGATCTTGTTCTTTACCACCTTTACACGTACACGGTTACCGGCGGCATCCCCGTTCTGTTTCAGGGTCTCCACCCGACGGATATCCAGTCGTACGGAGGCGTAGAACTTCAGTGCCCGTCCACCGGTCGTCGTCTCCGGGCTTCCAAACATCACGCCGACCTTCTCACGCAGCTGGTTGATGAAGATCAGGATACAGTTCGACTTCGCGATGACCGCCGTCAGCTTACGAAGCGCCTGCGACATGAGTCGAGCCTGCAGACCGACGTGGCTGTCGCCCATCTCACCATCGATCTCCGCCTTCGGAACGAGGGCTGCGACCGAGTCGATGACCAGGATATCGATCGCGCCGGAGCGCACCATCGTCTCGGCGATCTCCAGTGCCTGCTCACCGGAATCCGGCTGGGAAATATAGAGATTATCGATATCAACGCCGATGTTCTGCGCGTACTTCGGATCCAGTGCATGCTCTGCATCGACGAAGCCGGCGATCCCGCCACGCTTCTGTACTTCGGCCACGGCATGGAGCGCGAGCGTCGTCTTACCAGAGGACTCCGGTCCATAGATTTCGATGATTCTTCCCTTCGGGTAGCCGCCGGCACCGAGCGCGATATCCAGGGAAAGGGATCCGGTCGGTACGGTTTCGATATTTAGATTTGCGGCGGACTCACCGAGCTTCATGATCGAGCCCTTACCAAAATTCTTTTCGATCTGTGTGAGTGCCACATCCAGGGCCTTCAGCTTCTGCTCATGATCCTGATTATAGTCAACCGGTGCCTTACTGGTCTTCGCTGCCATGTCTATCCTCCATAAAAACGTATGTTCTTTTAATTCATCATTTTAAGCTTAAATTCCATCTCTGTCAAGGAGTTACTATTTCCTTTGCACGAAGTATAGCATAGTGTTTATTCTTTGAATATAGTCGTTATACCGACCATAGTCTGTCTGCGGACCATAGTTCTAGTCTGCGGACAGACTAGAAAAAACGATGCACAAAACCCGCACAGGAGACGCTTTTTCAAGCTTTCCGACATCCCGTATTCTAGCACACGGGGCGCGCATAATTTTGCACATCGTTCATTAAAAAATTTATTACAGTCAGGACTGGAACCCGGTGTCTCTTCCGAAGGTACATCGGAAACCACCATACAACGATGAAAGCGAAGGGCTCACAGAATTCCCTGCAGTGCGTTCTGGTAGTTCAGCACCGCCGCAGAGGCGTTGATGGCGGACATGTCCGCCTGCATCTTCGATGCGTTATACTGCACCGATGCGGCCTTATAATCCGTGAGGCTCATCATACCGGCCGCCAGCATACGCTCCGCCGAGTCCTTCTGACGGTCCGCGATCCGGAAGCCGAGCTGCGCCGACTCCGCAGTCGTCCCCGCCTGCACGGCCGTGTTATAGAGCTCCGTCATCGTGATATTGAGGTTCTGCTCCGCCGACCTCAGCTGGATATCCGTCGCGGTATAGCCGGTGATGTTCTTATCGACCGTCCCCATCGCACTGCCATAGGCTACATTATGCAGCCGTGCCTCGGCGATGTCCACCTCGATGTTCCGACCGGCCATGAAGCCCGCGTCATACGCCGGAAGCTTTCCTATCGTCACCTTCGCGGTATCCGCCGCATTCCATCCGAGCGTCAGCGCGATGGCGTCCTTCACGGAACGCAGCTTCTCCTCGGTGTCGGAGAGGCTCAGCTTCGCGCCATCGAGATTCACCTTCGCCTGCTGTACCTCGAGTGCCGTCGCCGAACCGAGAGCCTGCTGCCGCACAGCACGCTCATACATCCCTTCGTACATCCCGACCTGGTCCGCGTACATCTCCCGAAGCTCCACGAGACTCTGGTAGCCCACGAAAGCACCGTTCATGCCGGATATCAGGGCCACCTTCGTCGGGTGCAGTCCCTGCTTCAGCTTCGTCACAAGGGTCGAAATACCACTTTCTGTCTGGTTCTGGTTTCCGGCCAGACCCGTGCCGCCGGCAGTACCGATCATGCCTTCCAGCACCTGCACCTGCATCAGCAGCGCCTGCTTCTCCTCCGCGCTCGTACTATCTGCCGCCCGATCCCGGAGATCCGAGATGGTATCTCTCAGATCACGGATCGTACTCGACAGCGCATTCGTCATCTGCACCATGCCGTCGGCTCGTCCATCGATCATCGCCGTCTGCGTGCGCCCGATGATGCTCCGGTACTCCACGAGATCCGGGATCTCGCTGTACTCGATGACATCATCCATGAGCGCTGCCCAGGTGGCGTCATCCATCCCGTCCGGACGCCCTGAGGCATCCTGCCCCGTCAGCGTGTGGCTCTCACCGTACAGCGGATGGCTGACGGTCGTGGTCGCGGCCAATGCAGGCGATCCTAAGCCGTAGGCACCGAGCGTCAGGATCAGAAGCGCGGTCATATATTTTTTCTTCTTCATCGTCACTCTCCTGTTTATACGATCATCGTCGTGGCAGGCACGCTTACGACCTGTGCAGCCATACAACTCCGGCGTACCCTGTACGCCCTCGTCACGCTGATCGATCAGATGCATGCTTATCCGTCACGTCAGGACGCACTGCTGCCCGCGAGGCCGTCACGGCCGGCGAGGTAGCTGAAGTATGCACTCTGAAGCGCATAGCGATCGAGCTTCACGGTATATTCTGCTGCCGCCGCACTGTACTGTGCATCCTCGAGATCACGCGCACTCGCCGCGCCTGCTGCGTAGCTGCGGGTCACACGTCCGAGGGTCGTCTGCTGATTCTGAAGATTCAGCTCCGCCTTCCGAAGCTCATTCTGTGCACTCAGGACGGCATTGTAGCGGGCCGTCATGTTTGACTGCACCTGATTCTCGTCGTTCGTCACGGTGATCTGCGTCGTGTTCTTCGTGCCCTCGCTCTCGGCGAGCGCGAGCTTCCGCTGATCGATGCGCAGCTGATAATTATTCTGAAGTGCCGTCTGCGTATCCTGGGCGAGATCGAGTGCCGCAATCATCGCGTCCGTCACCTCCGGCACCGCACAGATCTGCGGTGTCGCATCATAGTTCCAGCCGAGGTTCACGAGCACGGTCTGCCGTGCCTTCGTGGCATCCGCGGTCGCGGCCTGCAGCGCAGCCTCGGCATCCTTCGCCGTCTTCTGTGCCGTCAGCACCTCGAGCTCCGTACCAGTGCCCGCCTGCAGCTTCCGCTCGGCGACGCCGATCTTCGTCTCGTTATACTCCGCCGTCAGCTGATCAAGCTCCTTCGTAAGCTCCGAGGTATAGATCGCGATGATCTGCTGCCGGATGGCCTCCGTCATGTTCCGCTCGGTCTTCTGATTCGTGAGCTCAACGATCTGACGGTCCGAATTCTGAATCGTCGTTTCGATCCCCGCGAGCGAGGTACTCCGGGTCATCTCTGCCGTGGCATCCGAGATGTCTCCGTTTCCCAGCGAATTCGAATACGTGCTCTCGATGGCGTCGAGCACATCATCGTAGTCGAGGTCATAGGTGCCGCTGTTCTCGTTATTCCGGTAGTTCAGCCACATCGCCGACACCGTCGGATTGTACTCATGCACGAGGTCCTGCAGCTCATCCCAGCTGATCACATCATCACGCAGCGTCGCCCACTGCTCCACCGTCCGCTCCCGCTCATAGGAGGTCTGCGCCGGCGCATAGTCCACCGTCGCGCCCGTCACGGCGAGGACCTGTCCGGACATCGCCATGCTGAGCACGAGCGTCAGGGCGGTCATCTGCTTTCTGCTTTTCTTCATTGAACTCTCCTTTTCGACGGACCGTCACATCCCGGCGGTCCGCCGCCTGTTTCTGCCAATGCAGGCATCCTGTCACGTTTCCGTGGCTATTTTATCACGAGTTAGCATATACTAACAGCTTTTAATCTGGAAATCCGTCGGTCATATCCGAATCGTTCATCGGGGTCGGATCATCGTCCGGGGTACCGTAGCGCTCCCACTCCGATGCAGCTTTCTGCTGATAATACTCGGCCGGATTACGGTCAACCATATAGCCGGCCTCCGGAACATCCCGCTCGACGTTTCTCTTCCGCTTATCCATGACCGCATAGTAGGTCGGCAGCATCAGAAGCGCGAGGAGGGTTGAGGCGGTGAGACCGCCGACATCGACGAGGGCGAGGCCCTGCATCATCTGTCCGTTGTCGCCGATGCCAATTGCCATCGGAATCATGGACACGACGGTCGTGAGGGTCGTCATCAGGATCGGGCGAAGTCGGGTCGCACCAGCCTCGATGAGGGCACGCTGGAGCGGCATCGCCATACGGTACTGGTTCACGGTATCGACATAGAGGATGCCGTTGTTTACGACGGTACCGATCAGCATCAGGAAACCGAGGAGGGACGGCATGGAGATCGTCGCATCCACGATCCACAGCAGGAAGAAGGAACCGATCAGCGCAAACGGCAGGGTCGTCATGACCATGAACGAGAAGCGCATGGACTCAAACTGTGCCGCCATGACCACCCAGATCAGGAAAATCGCGATGACGATGGCCATGCCCAGCGAGCTGAACTCTTCCATCATCATTTTCGTGCTGGAGCTCTCTGCGTAGCCGATACCGTTCGTGAGATACTTCGCGATGACCTCCTGATCGATGGTCTTCGAGGTCATTTTATCCGCGAGATCCGTGTAATCCGCCGTGATGGTCAGCTGATACTTACGATCATCACGTACGATGGTCGCCGGAGAATCCTCGAATTTAATATCACAGAGATCCTTCAGCTGTACCTGGGTGCCGGTCGGCGTGCTCAGGAAGATATCCTCTACCTTCTGAAGATGGTCATACTCATCCTTCGGGTACTCGACCTTGACATCCACATCCTCATCGTCGACCTGCATGGTCATGGCCTTCGTACCGGACAACATGCTGTAGAGCTGCTGTCCGACCTGTACCGGGGTCAGGCCCTCGGCGGCCGCCTTGATCGGATCGACATGGAACTTGATGAGCGGTGCCGCATTCTCGAGCGAGGAGTGAACGGCGGTAACATCCTTCCGCTGACGAAGCTCGTCAATGATCTGATCGGAGGCCTCCTTCAGCTTGTCATAGTTCGTCGAGGTGATGATCGTAGAGTAGGTATCGTTCGAAGTCGACATCGTCGACATCATACTGTAGGACTCCACGGTGATGACCGCGTCCTTCGTGCCATCGAGGGCCTTCCGCCATTCGTTCGCCTTTTCCTTCGTGGACATGCTGCGATCCTTCTTCAGGTACGCCGTCACACTGTTGCCGCCACTGCTCATCATCGACATCATGCCCGAGCTGCCGGCGCTCACCATATAGTCCTCGGTGTCCGGATCGGCCGCGACCATGGCCTCGATGTTCTGAAGGATCTTATCTACCTCCTCGATGTTGAGACCTGGCTTCGTCGAAACCGTGATATCGATCTGGCCCTGATCGGTCTGCGGCATCATCTCCATACGGATCTGGGATGCCAGAAGGAAGGACAGAATCAGGAGACCGACGGTCGAGATAAGCACCATCTTCTTATGCCGAAGCAGCTTCTCCATGATCCGGCGATAGCCACCCTGCATGCTGCGGACCGCCTTATAGGCCGGTGCCTTCGTGTTCTCCTTCGGCTTATAGAAAACGAAGCAGAGCGGTACGACGGAAACCGCCGAAATCAACGAGGCGATCATACAGAACACGATGGTGAAGCCGAGCGGTGCGAAGAACTGTCCCGACAGACCAGACATGAAGCCGAGCGGCAGGAATACGACGCAGGTCGTGACCGTCGATCCGAGAACGGATTCTCCGACCGTCTTTACGGCCTCGACCGCTGCGCTGCGCCGCGTCTTCACGCCAATCGCCACATACTTATCCATCGCACGGAAGCAGGCCTCCAGGACGACGATCGAGTTATCGACCATCATGCCGACGCCGAGCACCAGCGCAGACATCGTGATCATGTTGAGGGAGTAGCCCATCGCCCACATCGCGATGAGGGCCGTCAGGATCGAGATCGGGATGGAGGTACCGACGATGAGGGATGCCTTCCAGTCACCGAAAAAGATGAAGATGATGACCATCGAGATGATGACGGCGGCAATCATGGTCTGGAAAACGGATGAGAGCGAGCTCTTGATCATATCGGCCTCATCCTGTACGACGATGATGTCGAGGTTCTCGTCCTTCGCCTTCAGCTCGTTCACTTCAGACATCACTTCCTTCGACATGGAAACAGCGGAGGAGTCCTGGGTCTTCGTGATGCTCAGCATCATCGTATCGTTGCCATCATAACGGCCGATGGCCGCCTTGTCCTCCAGTGCGAGCTGCACGAGGGCGATGTCCTTCAGGTAGATCGTACTGCCGTTTCCGGTGACGATCGGGATATTCTGAAGCGACTGCACATCCGGGTAGCTGACCGAGGTGGTGACGGAAAGATCCTGGCTGCCGACGCTGGTCGTACCCGCCGGATAGCTGAAATCTGCGGCACTGACAAGCTGTGCCACGGTCGACATGGAAAGATGATACTGCTTCAGCTTCTCCGGAATCAGCTGGATCTGTACGTACTGCTTCTGTCCGCCGGTCGTATCCACCGACGCAACCGTGCTCAGCTTGTTGAACTCCGGTGCGATGTCATTCTCGACATAGTTGTACATGTTTTCCTGCGTCGGATTCTGGATGGTGAGGTACATGGACGGCTGTCCGTTCATGCTCATCTCGAGGAAGGTCGGATCATCTGCGCCATCCGGAAGCTTCGACTTGATGGCATCCATTTTCTTTTTCAGCGCATCATAGGCCTCATCCATATCCGTACCATACTCATACTGGATGATGGTCATGCCGTAGTTTTCTGCGGAACGGGAGGTGACCTCCTTCACATCCGACAGGACGGATACACCGTCCTCAATCGGCTTCGTGATCAGCTTATCCACATCCTCCGGTGACGCGCCTGCATAGGTCGTGGTGACGATCATCATCGGCATCTCGATGTCGGACATGAGCTCCATCTTCTGGTTCGTGATGGACATGAATCCGAAAAAGATCAGACTGACGACCACGAGGAAGGTGGTAACCGGTCTTTTCAGGACAAATTCGGTTATTTTATGCATAGTATTCTCTCCTCAGGTTCAGTCTGCTGCGTGGGTCTCTTCCGTCTCTGCACCTGTGGATGCATCCTCGGTCGTCTGGCCATTTGCATCCACGATGCGGACCTCGGCACCATCATAGATGTCATCGGTCCAGCTGTTCACGATCTGCTCCGTGCCATCGAGGCCATCCGTCACTTCATAATACTGATCATCGGAGATACCGGTGGTGATGAAGACACGCTTCACGAGGCCATTTTCATAGGTGTACACGTATGGATTTCCACCGGAATAGTACACCGCATCCACTGGGACGAGAAGGGCATGGTCCGCCTTCGCGGCCACCAGCGAAAGCTTCGTGCTGCTGCCGTCGGAAAGAGCGTCGGCACCGGAAAGGGTCGCCTCTACCGGGAAGAGTCCCGACTGCGGATCCACGAGCTTCGTCAGCTTCGTGACCGTACCACTATAGCTGCTACCGTTCTTTTCCACCGTCACGGTCTGACCCAGCGTCAGGTTCTGAAGGACATCCTCGGTCACGTTAAACTTGACGACCTTCGCGCCGGTACCGGTGATGACGCAGAGCTGAGAGGACTGGGACACCATACCGTGCAGGGTCATGTTCTGGTTCTGTACGACGCCGGCTGCCGGTGCGGTCACCGTAGCAAACTCCACCTGAGTCTCGTAGTTCAGCTTCGCACTCGCCGCCTGGGCCTTCGCAGCATCCACCTGGGAAGCTGCGGCCTTCGCGGAGTTCGCGGTCTGGTTATAACTCTGCACCGAGATATCGCCGGACTCGTAGAGCGGAGTCATACGATTCACCGCATCCTGCGCCGTCGCGGCCTGCTGCGAAGCCGCCTGAACGGAAGCATTGGCCGCCTCCATCTGAGACTTCGCGGCATCGATCTGCTTCTGGTTATCGATCTTCGCGATCGGCGCGCCCTCCTCAACGGACTGGCCGTTCTGAACGTAGATCTCGACGAGTTCACCGGCCACCTTCGGGGTGATGTAGTAGGTGTCGGACGGCTGAACCGTACCCATAAGCGCGGTCGTCTGCTCGATGCTTCCCTCCGTCGCCGTGGTCAGCGTGACCGCCGGCAGTCCCTTCGTCTGCATCTCCTCCTGTGGCTTCATCATGCGCGTCGCCACGAGCCCTGCAAAGCCGAGTACGATGACGGCACCGATGGCGATCTTTACCTGTTTCTTCATATATAATCTCCTGTTTTCTGATCTTGTAATTTTACTGTTCCTTCACATCCGGGTCCTGGCCAATGTCGTCGGCCTGAACACTTATGGCTTACGCGCCTGCGCTCACATCGCCGATCGGCGCCTCCCCCACACGAAAATGCGGATCCGCACCCTCTCGCAGGATGGCAAGCTCTGTTTCAAAGTTTCGAAGGACACGCGCGTGCTCCTCCGGCGCATGTGCGACCAGCGCCATCACGGTCATCATCGCGATGGCGTTTCCGAGTCGGATGATGACGGCAAACTGTCCCGGACGATCGCTATGACGGAAGCAGGTCGGATCGATCTGCCTTCGGAACCACTCGTTCTTCATGCACTCCGCATGGTCCATCTTTCCACTTTCGGTGAACGCAAGGATACGCTGCATCATACCGCTCTGCATAATGATGTTGATGTCTTCCTGTATCGAACCCTGATCGATGAGCTTTTCGATGCTGTACACCCATTCATGAAGCGCTTCCCAGTAGTTCCCCTGCTTTCGAAGCAGAAGTTCCCGGAAATACTGCTCGTTTCGCATCCCCTCATCGCGAAATACATAGTGGAGAAGATCCAGCTTATCCTCGAAGTAGGTATAGAAGCTACCGCGAGAAATCCCGGCCTCCTTGATAATCTGATTGATCGAGGCATCCTCGAACGGGACCCTCGCAAATTCATGCCTTGCTGCCTGTAATATTCTGTCTTTTTTATCCTGGGAAAGCTTAAGAAATCTTTCCGTCGCCATAGATTCTCCTCTCCTTGACGGCACCTCGAATGCTCCGCATATCGTCGCTTCACGTCGGTGCCGGTTTCGTCATGTTAAAAAGATGACATGTCGTCATCAAAAGTGACAGTCTGTCACTCATGTCAGAGAGTATACTCATCCACTTTTCTTTTGTCAATAGAGCAGAGGAGCGCTTGCTTTAAACGTCGGGATGCCCTAAAATAAGAGTAATGTATACAAAGGCCAAAATACAAATCAAGGAAACAGGGAGTTATGAATCATATCAAACTTCAGGCATATGGAAAAATCAATCTGTCGCTCGACGTGCTGCGGCAGCGCCCGAACGGTTATCATGATGTTCGCATGATCATGCAGACCGTGAAGCTCCACGACAACATCGATATCGAGCGCACCGACAGGCCGGGCATCGTGCTGAAAACCAATCTGCCGTTTCTGCCGGTCAACGAAAACAATCTCATGTACCGGGCGGCGAAGATGCTGATGGACGAGTTTCATCTCGAGGGCGGTGTGAAGATGAATCTTCGAAAGATCATCCCGGTGGCCGCCGGCATGGCCGGAGGATCTGCGGATGCGGCCACGGTACTGTACGGTATGAACCGGCTGTTTGATCTCCGGCTGAGTCTCGAAGAGCTGAAGAAGCGTGGCGTCCAGCTCGGGGCAGACATCCCGTTCTGTCTCATGCGCGGGACGGCACTTTCCGAGGGCATCGGAGAGATTCTGACTCCGCTCCCGGCACTGCCGGCCTGCTCGATCGTGCTCGCCAAGCCGGCGATCTCGGTATCCACGAAGGCCGTCTACGAGAACCTGCATGTAAACACGCTCCCGGCGGAGGCACACCCGGATGTTGATCAGGTGATCGAGGCGCTGAAGGCGCGGGATGTACGCGCAGTCGCCGGACGGATGGGGAATATCCTCGAAACCGTCACCAGCCGGCAGCATCCGGAAATCGACGCCATCAAAGAGCGTATGATGGCGCTCGGCGCACTGAATGCCATGATGTCCGGCTCCGGCCCGACGGTGTTCGGCCTCTTCGATGATCCCGAAAAGGCACAGGCCTGCTATCAGGCGCTGCTTTCCGCGAAGGAAAGCGGCCTCGCGAAGCAGGTATACCTCACCGAGCCATGGCTGCAGCCATCCAGAACCTCACCGAGCCGTCCGGCTCGCCTGTGAACGACTTTCTTCGGAGGACAAGTACAGTGATGAATGATTTTACAGTAAATATGAATGAATATCTTCCTTTACGGGATCTCGTGTTCAACACACTCCGTCAGGCGATCCTGAAGGGCGAGCTGAAGCCGGGTGAGCGTCTTATGGAGATCCAGCTCGCCGAGAAGCTCGGTGTCTCCCGTACACCGATTCGTGAGGCGATCCGAAAGCTGGAGCTGGAAGGTCTCGTACTGATGATTCCGCGTCGTGGTGCCGAGGTCGCGAAGATCTCCCACAAGAATCTGCAGGATACCCTCGAGGTGCGTGGTGCCCTGGAGGAGCTGGCGACGGACCTCGCCTGTCAGCGGATCACGGACGAAGAGCTTCGTGAGCTGAGCGCAGCCGAGGATCATTTTCAGAAGGTCGTGAAGAACGGCGGCACGGAGATCGAGATCGCCGAGGCCGACGAGGCCTACCATGACATCATCTATAAGGCCTCCGGAAACGAGAAGCTCGTCCAGATGATCAATAATCTCCGGGAGCAGATGTACCGCTATCGTCTCGAGTATATCAAGGATGAGGCGAAGCGTGGCATCCTCGTGCATGAGCACGAGGAGATCCTGCAGGCGATCCGGATCCGTGATCTCATCCGCGCGAAGACACTGATGAAGGAGCACATCGATAATCAGGAGATGACCGTTTCGCAGAACCTCGTTGAGGAAGCAGAGGCCACTTCGGAAGTTGGGAAGAAAACAAGAAAACGTTAAAAAAGACGACCGCGCTGCATCTTCAGTATGTAGCGAACAGAAAAACCACCGTACAGCCTGCGTAAGGCTTGTACGGTGGTTTCTTTTATTTACGGCTATCATGACAGGTGAAGTAAATCACCTGGTGGTCACGGGCGATGGCCTCGAGGAAGCGCATGCCGCCCTCGACCTTCGGCGGATCGAGGTTGATGAACGGGTCATCGAGGAGGATGAACGGCTTCTCCTCCTTATACATGGCGTCAATGAAGGCCATGCGCCGCGCGAGCTCCACGAGGTTCCGGTAGCCGGCAGAAAGAAGCTCCGTATTACGTGCCTCCCCTTCTGCGAGGAGATGCACGTTAAAATCCGCATCCATGCGGAACGGAATCGCCGACGGCGAGGAGACGACCGCTTCACTGCCTGCTGCTGTGTCCGTCAGCGAAGACGTCACGTGTGCTGTCCCGTTGCCAGCAGGCGCATCCATTCGCGCTACCGTTCCGCCCGGGGTAGTCACCAGCGCTTCGTCCGAGGCATTGGACAGGATACAGTAGTACTTCGTGAACGCATCCATCATCGGGTCCATGTACTGCTTCGTGAAGTCGTTCCGTGCCTTCGTGAGGTGGTCGCGGACGAGCGTCAGCAGATGGTGGCGCTGCTCCATCGCCGCGAGATCCTCGAGGGCCTGCTGTGCATGCCGCTCCATCTCGTACAGCTCCTCAAGTCTGCGCTCCGCTGTTTCCTGTTCAGCGGACAGCTGCTGGATACGGGCCTCGAGCGCTTCGAGCTGTGCCCGCAGCGTCTGCATCTGCTGGCTCAGCGCTGCGAGACTCTCCGCTGCCTCCGCCGGTCTCTGGATGGCGCGCAGCTTTTCCATATCATGGCTCTGCTCGAAGGCCTCCTGCGCCTGCTGCCGCTTCGAAAGCTCGATAGCGATCGTTCGGATATCCGTAAGCCGGCTGTAGCTGAGCATGTCCGTGCCGAGCCGGCGAAGCAGGGCTGCCCGGTTCGGGTGTCTTCGGTCAATGTCATCGCCGTCGACATCCTCCCCCTCCGCCGCGGTGGGATCATCCGCAGCGGCACTGTAGTCCATCTCCGGATAGAAACGGCCCAGAAAGCGGTTCAGCTCCTGGTTCAGGTGCTCGAGCTCCACACGCATATTCTGCAGCGCGGCCATGCGCTCCTGATCATCACTCCTCGTTCCTGTGCTTTTCACGAAGCGAGCGGCAGACAGCAGCAGCGCAAGCGCTCCGAGACCGAGCAGCACGACACTCGGCATGATGTTTCCGCCGAAATGAAGAAGACAGTACACACCGAGGAGCAGCAGAAGGAGGGACAGCAGCAGTCCGGCGAAGGCGCGTGTCTGCTGTGTACTCTTCTTCGGCGATGCCTTCCGTCTCCGACGGCCGCCCTGCTGCTCGAGGCCGGCGATGCGATCCGCCAGCCAGGCGATGCGACCGAGACGCTTCTCCGCGCCGCGCATCTCGGCTTCCGATGGGAGTCCGCTTCGGAAGGTCTCCTGAAGACGCCGCAGCGCCCGCTGCAGCTGCTGTGCCCGCTGCTCTCCGCTCAGCGTATCGAAGGAAGCACCGAGGTAACGCCGCTCCTGCTCCAGGAGCCGTGTCAGGCTGTCGCTGCGATCCGCGCACAGGCGGTCATACTCCATCCGGTCGCGGATCGCGTCCTGCTGCTGACTCTGCTGGACCAGTCGCCGGTTCGTGCTTTCCAGCACCGACTGCAGGCGCTGCTTCGTTTCGCGCGCCTTGTGGAGTGCGGCCGCCCCCTCGACCGCCTGCTGCTCTTCCGCTTCCCTGCCGGCACAGCCGTTCTTCAGCTCCTCGAGCTCCAGACGTTTCTTAAAAATCGCACCCGTCCGCCGCGCCGGTGAGAGTGCATTGATCTCATCCTTCAGCTGCTCCAGCACCGCTGCATAACGGTTCATATCCTCCGGATCCTCTGAGACATTACCGATACGCGCATTGATCTCCGAGGTCACGCCGGTTTCGAGCGCCTGCTGTCCGATGAAGCAGGTACGCCGGAAGGAGGTCTCATCTATGCGGAAGAGCTCCTCCCCGATGCGCTCACTGTAGTCCTTCGACGGCAGATTCGTCTCCGCATCGTAAAGCATGAACTGGTCCTGCCCCTTCCGCTCGCCGAAGTGTCGTGTGATGCGGTAGCACCTTCCGTCGTCGAGCGCGAAGCAGAGCGAGCCGCCGAAGCTGCCGCCCTGCCATGGACGGTATTTCTTCCGCTCATTGTCGCTGTCCTGCGCCTTCCGCTCACCGGACAGTCCATAGAACATGACCCGGATAAAGGCCGCCAGCGTCGACTTCCCGAAGCCGTTCTCCCGGAGGAAGACATTGAGCCCGTCCTGGAAATCAAGCTCCAGATTCTGCAGCTTTCCGAAATTTTCGATTTGACAGTTCAGTAATCTCATCTACAAATCCTTCGATTCTCTCTTTCTTTACTGGGCAGCGCGCCTCGGAAGCGCCGCCCGATCCGTCCCGTTCTGCCACGGCCCCCACTCACAGCAGCTCCTCGCCCCGCAGCAGCCGGAGACCTGCTTCGATCACCGCCGCCTTCGTCTGCTCGTCGAGCGTCGCATCCGCCTCGACCGAGTGGACGAACGCGCCCTTCAGCGATTTATCATGCTGATACATCGACGGGTCGATGAAACGCCGTGTCTCATCCACGACCCGAAGGAAGTAAAACATCGGTGCAAGCTGCGTACGGATGAAGTCGAGGCTAAGCTCCACATCCATCGCAAGCGCGCCGCGAAGCTCCAGCTTCACGAGGTCCTGCGCGCGCATGCGCACCCCGGCCCCCGCCTGAAGGATCGCCTCGACGCGCTCCGCCGGGATCTCCGCGATCGCCGGATCCGCACTCGGCGTCCCGGAAAGCAGTGACAGCAGGGCACGCGCACGCCGCACGATCGCCATCGACGAGTCAAGCCCCTGCACCTCCAGCGGCACCGTCCAGAAATGGCGCGTACTGATATCCACGAGCTGACGCCGGAGCTGATGTGTCGCCTCATCGACCTCGAGCAGGACGAAGCCATGCCGCGTACACTCATCGAAGCCACGCCCCTCGAGGCAGCCCGGATAGCACCAGCTTCCGCGCCCGTCGAGGCTTCCCTCCTGGTACTGATGCACATGTCCGAGCGCCAGATAATCGATGGCCTGATGCGCATAGTCCGCGAGATGGATCGTCTCGGTCGACGCACTGTCCTGCGCTGTGCCTTCGCTGACCTGCCCATGGAGGAGGACAATGTTTACATCGGCCTCCTCAAGGCGCAGGGTCTTCGCCGCCAGCTCGTTCAGGGTGCCGGATTCCGTAAACTCTCGGCCGGCGATCACGAGATGATCTGACAGCCGGTACTTCCGCCAGGTGTCCTGGAAGGTATAGAGATTCTCTGGCAGACTCTCCGCCTGGTTCAGAAAGCTGTCCGTGTCATGATTTCCTTTTAAATAGAAAAACGCGATTTCCGGGTGGGTACGTACGCTCTCGAGGACGGCATGCGCCGTCGTCCGGCTCACGGCCGGCCGGTCGAAGAGGTCGCCGGCGATGAGGATCGCGCGCACCTGATGCTGCTCCGCGTACGCGACGAGGCGGAGCCAGGTGCCGAGCAGCTCCTGCCGCCGCTCCCGGGCTGCCGCATCCCCGAGATGCGTACTCATCCGGCTGTCGAGATGCAGGTCTGCACAGTGAATCAGTTTCATAAAAAAACTCCTCTGAAAAGAGAATAATCCGTCAAACAAATGTACGTGACTATTCTAGCATTTCAGAGGAGTGAACTCAATCAGTATTCTACGTTTCATCCGGGGTGCTGCTGTTCAGACGTAGCTCGGCGAACGACAACCGGAAGCACAGTACTCCGAGACCGGTGAAATCTAAGCCGGGGCCCCCGTATCCCAGGTTTACGAGATGTATCCGCCGACCTTCATCTTGCGGAGGCTGCTGTGGTGGATGTGCAACAGGAGCGCGAAGATGCCATATACAAAGACAAGCGTGATAAAGGCACCCACCAGCTGATTATGTCCGGCGAGCAGCATCAGGCAGAGATAAGCCGCCAGGATCGAGAGGACGAAGCCTATGAACTTAAAGCGGTTCGTCCGAAGGTGCTCTTTCGCATAACGCTCGGTCGCCAGCAGGCACAGATAGTAGACGAGCAGCATACTGGTCATCCACATGGTCTTCGGAAGAAGCGGCACCAGCGGGCGAGCGAGGAGCTCGAGCGCGATGGTCGTCGAATTGATCGCGAGGATCATGATGACGTGGATCGCGAGGAAGCCGAGGCCGGAGGTCTTTCTGTGGTGGTCGAGGACATTGTCATTAAAAAAGCCGTAGCTCAGGAACATGCCGATGACGATCAGGAAGGAAATGATGTTCAGAAGCACATTCTTCCCCGCCTCGAAGAAGCTGGCGATGCCGATGATCATCTCACCGAAGGTCAGGATCACGAGCAGCAGATTTCGCTCGGCGAGATGCGGGAAGTCGCACGGTCTCGCCTTATAGGCGCGGAACTCACTGGCCTTTGCGACATAGCCGTAAATCAGCGCAAGCGGCGAGAGCACGACGCCGGTGGTTTCATGCACCGGGATCGACACGAGGATGATGCCGCACTCGATGAGATGATGGACGACATTCGCCCCGAGTATCCTCCGGTCGATGTCATCGAGATGCGGGGCGAAACGCAGCTTATCCCAGCTTCGATACGCGAGGTTCAGCATGATCAGTGCCCAGGCTCCGTGGTAGCGGATATAATGATCGAGCCAGTGGTGGTTCGAGCCGCTCGCCATGTAGTACAGGAGATACATATTAATGAAGATACTGATGTAATCCCGGAGGGCTTTCCGGCCGTAACGGTTGAAAAACATCGTGGTAAACATCCAGACCTGCATGACGACCGCGGTCAGGAAAAGGAAGGTCTGGATCGCACTCATCGGCGGGAAGGAGTGCTCATAGGCATGAAACAGTGCGTTGATCGTACGGAGGCTGTACACGAAGATGAGGTCGAAAAAGAGCTCGACGTACTCGACCTTCTTTTCGACGATGCCGGCGACGGCCTCCTCGCTTTCGTGATTCACGCGGGACCAGATGCGGTAGAGCAAGGAGTTTTCGGCGTTCGGGCCCAGCCCCTCCGCTGCCTGTAATGCTTCATTCTCTGCTTCACCGACGACCTTATTAAAGTATTCGCGTCGGGCATGCTCCTGTTCGTCGATATCGTCGCTCGTGGTGCGGACGAAAAATTCAGACGGTCGACGAATCCGTCCGTCATCGATATTCTCTGTGCGTTCGCCATCGGTATCTACGCCCGGGAGGGATACCACTTCCTCGTCGTTCTCATCGTAATGATCTGCCATGGTGGACTCTCCTTTAATTGTGCTCAATATAAAAAAATTATACAAAAAAAGAGCGTCATGTACATACATGGCGCCCGATGTTTTTGAATTTGTTCAATAAGCAGAATCACAGGATCTGTTATAATCCGACGTCTTCCTTCGCGGTCAGTATCGCGGAAGGGATTCCGGTCCCGGAAACTGCTGAAATCACAGGATCTGTTATAATCCTCAGATTTCCTTGCCGGTCAGCATAGTGTACGCTTCCTTGTAGAGGGCGATGGTCTTATCAACAACCTCCTGCGGAAGGGTTGCGTTGTTGTCCGGGTTTGCCTTCAGCCAGTTACGTACGAACTGCTTATCGAAGCTGGACTGTCCCTCACCCGGCTTGTACTGGTCGAGTCTCCAGAATCTGGAGCTGTCCGGTGTCAGTACCTCATCGGCGAGGAGCACATTACCCTCCTCATCGAGACCGAACTCGAACTTGGTGTCGGCGATGATGATGCCCTTCGAAAGCGCATAGTCTGCGCACTTCTTATATACAGCGATCGTTGCATCCTTGATCTTCGTCGCGATCTCCTCGCCTCTGCCAGGGAATGCCTTCTCGAGAACCACGATGGACTGCTCGAAATTGATGTTCTCATCGTGATCGCCGATCTCTGCCTTCGTCGACGGAGTGTAAAGCGGCTCAGGAAGCTTCGCGCACTCGACGAGCCCCTCCGGGAGCTTCATGCCGCAGATGGTGCCGTCCTTCTTGTAGTTCTCCCAGCCGGAACCAGTGATGTAGCCACGTACGATGCACTCGATCGGGATCATCTCGAGCTTCTTGCACAGTGTCGCTCTGCCCTCAAACTCCGGCTGCTGGAAAAACTCCGGCATATCCTTGTTCTCAACAGAGATCAGATCGTTCGGGATTACATCCTTCGTCAGATCGAACCAGAACTTCGACATCTGGGTCAGAACCTTACCCTTCTCTGTGATCTGGTTGTGCAGGATCACATCAAATGCGGAAATACGGTCGGTTGCGACCATGATGAGCTTGTCTCCGAGATCATAGATCTCACGAACCTTGCCTTCCTTCACTGGCTTAAAATCTGTCATCTTTACCCTCCATATGAAATTGAACGTAGTAAATCATTAACCACCGCATTTTAGTATAATGGAATTTTCACAAAGCACAATAGGGGAAATGCACAGAATCACATACTTTTATATGTACGGGTTATGGCAGTGTCTGGATAATAAATTAACGCTTTACAGCGTCCGTCATGAGCGTATAATGGAGGCCATTGCGTGCACTGATGGACCTATAGTAAAGAAAAGAGACAAGTATGAAGTATGTAAAAGAAATCATGTGGATCATCGCATTCACCTTTCTCGGTGAACTGCTGAACACGCTCCTGCCCCTTCCGGTTCCGGCGGGTGTGTATGGTATGATCCTGCTGCTGATCGCACTGGTGACCGGGATCGTGAAGCTTCCGGAGGTCGAGGGCGCGGGTAATTTCCTGCTCGACACCATGACCATGATGTTCATTCCGGCGGCGGTCGGCATCATGAGTGCCATCGATATCCTGCTCCCGGTGCTCCTGCCGTACCTCGTGATCATCGTCGTGTCGACGGTGCTCGTCATGATCGTCACGGGCCTGACCGCCACCGCGATTCTTCGGCGCAGTGAGTCGAAGGAGGATCAGGCTGCAGAGGACGCCGAGCTTTCACTCGAGCCGCACGAGACCTTCGGCATCGGTCGCCGGACGCTCAGTCCGAACGGTGAGATCGATGGTGCGAACGGCTACCGTGAGATCCTGCACGAGAAGGAAGTGCAGCGCCACGCGTTACAGGCGGAGGCCAATGCTTCCGGCGCTGCACAGATAACTTCCGCGGAAGCGGAGCGAAAGGAGAAGGCATGATGAAGGAAGCACTGCAGAGCTCTGGCTATTTCGGTTTAATCTTAAGTATCTTCTTATTTCTGCTGGCCGTCCGGCTGAAGGCGAAGTTCCGTGTCGCCATCCTGAATCCGCTGCTGGTGTCGACGATCATGGTCATCGCGGTGCTGGTGATCTTTCAGATTCCATATGAGGATTACAAGGCGAGTGCGAATCTGCTCAGCTACCTGCTGACACCGGCGACGGTCTGTCTCGCGATTCCGATGTACAAGCAGCTCCGGCTGCTGAAGGATAATCTGGTGGCGGTGCTGGCAGCGATCACCGCCGGCACGCTATGCTCGATTCTCAGCATTCTCATCATGGGAAAGCTGTTCGGACTGACAGCGGAGCACATCGCCACCCTACTGCCGAAGTCGATCACGACGGCGATCGGCATGGGTGTCTCAGAGGAGGCGGGCGGTATCGTCACGCTGACCGTGGCGGCGATCATCATCACGGGCATCCTCGGCAATATGATCGCAGAGCTGGTCTTCCGGCTTTTCCATATCGATCATCCGATCGCGCGGGGGCTCGCGCTCGGTACCTCGGCACATGCGGTCGGTACCGCGAAGGCGCTGGAGCTCGGTGAGATCGAGGGCGCCATGGGTTCCATCAGTATCTGTGTGGCGGGAATCCTCACCGTGGTGCTGGTGCCGCTCGTGATGAACGTAGCATAAATGTATTCCGAACGCAGAACCGGCACCATAGGGGAACCGCTCACTTAGTTCAAAGTACAGAACCTCATGAAAAGTCCGTGTAGGGCATTACAGATAAATCTGTATGCCCTACACGGACTTTTCATAAGAACCTGTTCTTTGAATGCGCAAGCTGGTTCCCCTATGGCGCCGGTTCTGCTGTGTAATGACATTCGTACAACTGAGTATAACAAAAGCTCCTCTTACCCGAAGGTAAGGGGAGCTTTGTCTTAATGAAGCAAGTCAGGAATTAACGCTGTACACGTGCGCCTGCGCCGCCCATGATAGCTTCTACTTCCTTCTTGGTAGCCATGGTGGTGTCACCCGGAGTGGTCATCGCGAGTGCGCCGTGAGCTGCACCGTAGTTTACAGCCTTCTCCGCATCACCGGTAGTCATGAGGCCATATACGAGGCCGGATGCGAAGGAGTCGCCGCCGCCGACACGATCCATGATCTCGAGGCCCTTGTAATCCGCTGCCTTGTATATCTCGCCGTCTGCCCAGCAGAGTGCGGACCAGTCGTTTACGGTTGCAGTGTGAACGGTACGAAGCGTCGTTGCAACTGCCTTGAAGTTCGGGTAGGTCTTTACAGCCTCGTTGATCATCTTCTTGTAGCCGTCGATATTGAGCTCCTTCAGAGACTCGTCCTGGCCCTCGATCTGGAAGCCGAGGCAAGCGGTGAAGTCTTCCTCGTTACCGATCATAACGTCAACGTACTGAGCAATCTCCTTATTTACCTCCTGCGCCTTTGCCTGGCCGCCGATTGCGGACCACATGGAAGGACGGTAGTTGAGGTCATAGGAAACGATGGTGCCATACTTCTTCGCAGCCTTGATCGCAGCGATTGCGGTCTCGGAAGCCTGCTCAGAAAGAGCTGCATAGATTCCGCCGGTGTGGAGCCAGCGAACGCCGAGCTCACCGAAGATGTAATCGAAATCAAAATCAGCCGGTGTAGCCTTGGAAATAGCGGTGTTTGCACGGTCGGAGCAGCCCTTTGCACCACGGATACCGAAGCCTCTCTCTGTGAAGTTCAGTCCGTTTCTGCATACACGGCCGATTCCGTCGGTGTCCATCCACTTTACGAGGGATGTATCCACACCACCCTGCATCATGAAGTCCTCAACCAGGTGACCGACCTCATTGTCTGCAAGTGCAGTAAGAACAGCGGTCTTTAAACCGAAGCACTTACGAAGTCCGCGGATAACGTTGTACTCTCCGCCGCCTTCCCATGCACGGAAGGATCTGGCAGTTCTAATTCTGCCCTCACCTGGATCCAGACGAAGCATAACCTCGCCCAGAGAAACCGCATCAAATGCACACTCATTTGCTGGTCTTAAATTTAAATCCATAACTTCCTCCATTTAAAACTGTCTGCACTATGCCGACAGAACCTAACTGGTTTACCTGAAAGCGCAGTACCATTTGTAAGCGTTTTCAAAACATTTAAAGTATAGCACAGCCTCTTTTAAGTCATCAAGCATATTGTACTAAATT
Source organism: Oribacterium sp. Sow4_G1_1 (assembly GCF_052116105.1). Lineage (NCBI taxonomy): Bacteria > Bacillati > Bacillota > Clostridia > Lachnospirales > Lachnospiraceae > Oribacterium > Oribacterium sp. Sow4_G1_1. The sequence continues at coordinate 15,269 of NZ_JBQKLS010000011.1, read as the reverse complement.
CAGAACTATTTTCGGTCCAGCCCCTGCTCTCATTTCGAAAGCCGCTGAAGCACCTCCGGGAGCTCGGAGATTTCGTGGATCACGGCCTTCGGGTTAGCGACGGTGCCGAAGCCGTAGCTCGCATAGATAAAGCGGATGCCGGCCTGCGCGGCGCCAGCCTCGTCCATTGCGGTATCGCCGACGTAGACACAGCTCTCCTTCAGAAGGCCATTTCGCTCCATCAGAAGCCGGATGTTGCTGCCCTTTTTCTTTCCGGTTCGTCCATAGCACTCGAAGTCCTGCACATCGCCCTCGACCTCTACCGGTCCCAGGATCCAGCCGGCATCCTCGATGAGGGTCTCGATGTAGCCGTCCTGACAGTTCGACACGATGTACACGCGGTAGCCCTCCTCATGGAGACGCTCGATCGTCTCCATGCAGCCCGGATAGAAATCTCCGCTGTGGGCACGAAGGTACTGGTCCTCGTTCTCCATGCAGTCCTGCATGATCAGCGCCCGCAGCTCCTCCGAGATATCCGGCAGCATCATGCAGCTGATTTCATACATCGTGTGTCCCATATAGCGGTACATATCGTCCACCGTGATCTTCACGTCCTTTGTTTCCGGATGACGGTCCAGCACCTCCTGCCAGGCCGCCGTCACCTGACGCGCCGAGTCCCATAAGGTGCCATCCACATCGAATATCACATTTCTGATCATGCTCTTATCTCCATCTTTCTTTCTGACCGGCGCAGGACCGGGATACCGATTTTTCGGCATCCGTTTCTGCACTTTCTGAAGTGTAGCAGAAGTCTCCGTATTCGAAAAGTCAAATTTGAATTCTGTGTTCATAGTCCGTTCATATTTGAACCTGAATGTTAACAGAATGTTCACGTGCCCCACATACTTTGTTCACCATTGACTTATATATTATAACCAAGATAACAAATAAGTTATCGATTTAAAAAGATTTTTTTCATAATACTCGGGCAGGGATCGAAGGATCACCTGCCCTCCTCCCTTTTATGGGGGATTTTTTTATTTACAGAAAAATCACACGTTAAAAATTCAGCCGGAGAAACTCAAATCGCCGAAGACGAACGAATCGAAAACAGGACCATGCAGAAGCCCGGCAAAACTGCGCCGGAGGCCTCTGTATGGTCCTGTTTTGATTTTTATGTTTTCAGTGCAGGGTTTCTTTTACTTCTCTTTTCTCTGTCATATCTCATCTTCCGATGATTTCTTCAAGCTGGAAATCGCCTCACCGGTTTCTTCGGCAGCCCCCTCCTTCAGAGAGCCATCCATATTGATATCCTCGAGAATCGGGTGCACATCACCGTCGTGGCTGTGATCCTCCTTCGGCATGAACTTGAGAAAGATATGCTCGAACATCGTGGAGTTGATCCAGGCGATCAGTGCGAAGCCCATCAGCATCAGAAACGCGGACAGCCATGGTATATAAAATAAGAGAATATACCATACCAGCAGAATCACGACATCACAGATCAGCATCGAAATCGTGGATCCGAGATAGCGGATCGACATCAGGATGGCATTCAGGATGGTGTTCTTCGTCGTATTTTCGAAACGGCTTAAGACCGGCCATACATACAGGAAGACGAAGCTCCAGACGATGATCATGGCGAGCACGACCGCCTGCAGGAAGAACTTCACCGTACCAGAGCCGGCCATCAGCTGTCCGAAGAACCAGAAATCGAAGCCCAGCACCGCAGCGATCAGCAGCATCGGGATCCAGATGATCGTCGCCTGTCTGAAATTCTGCTTAAACGAGCGGAAGAACATCCGAAAATCACCGTAATCCTCATTCCGCACATACTTCAGCGTGCAGTAGTACAGTGCCGTCGTGGACGCACCGATCGTCACGACCGGAATCGAGCAGACGAGCCACAGAAGGTTCAGCACGATCATATCGCCAAGCCGCCCCATGAAACGCCAGATCGGATTATCATAATTAAAAAAGCTCTGTAACATCATGTCCCCCCTGTTAAAATAATCTCAAATCATATTCAACAGAATTCTAGCATATTCCACCATACACATTCAACGTCTCACGCCAAAACATCTCAAGCATTCAGACACAGGGGGCCATCCAAATGTCTAGTTTATCTCCTCCAGATACGCCTTCGCGTCTTTCAGGAACGCGGCGGTGATCAGGACGATGACGGCACCGATCGGGAAGGCCGCGATGATGCTGACGGACTGAAGGTTCGCCATAGAGCTGTCCGAGAAGACGAGGGCGACCGGAAGCAGGATGAGCAGCACCGACCAGAGTGCCTTGATCCAGCCCTGCGGCTCCTCGTCCTTTCCGAGCTTTTTATAGCTGTACTGGGAAGCGACCAGGGCGATGGAATCGAAGGAGGTCGCATAGAAGGCGATCATCGTCACGATGAGCAGCACGAGCACCGCCTTCGCGAGCGGCAGCTGCTGAATGATGGCGATGATGGTGGTGTACAGGTTCTGCGTCTCATCATAAAGCGCGACGATGTCGAAGCGACCAGCCATCTGAAGCCCCAGTCCATAATTCCCGAGCACGATGAAGCTTACGAAGGTGCTGCCCATGCCGAAGACATAGCCGCCGAGAATCGTCGAGCGGATGGTGCGGCCACGGGAAATCGATCCGATGAAGAACGGCGCGGCTACGCACCATACCATCCAGTATGCCCAGTAGAAAATCGTCCAGTTCTGCGCGAAGCCGGTGCTTCTCGTCGGATCCGTATAGGTCGCGAGGCCGAGGAAGTTCTGCGCGAGACGCCCCATCGCGGAGAAACCGGTCTCGAGGATGAAGCGCGCTTCTCCGCCGCAGACGAGCACGTAGAGAAGTAAGCCATAAAAACAGTAGGTGCAGACATTGGCGAGCAGAGAGACACCGAACATACCACGCATGACCGCGCAGGTGTAGAGCACGCAGGTCACGAGCAGAATCGCGATCGTGATGGTACGATCCGGGAGATCGATGCCGAGGAGCGTCTTCAGCGCTTCACTGAGGAGTGGCGTGGCGACGGAAAAGGTGGTTGCGGTGCCGGCCAGGAGTGCAAACACGGCGAGGAGGTCGATGAAACGGCCCGGCAGACGGTCGGTGTACTTCCCGAGGATCGGACGGCAGGCTTCCGAATACTTCTGGCGCGTCCGCTTCCGCACATGCAGCATGAAGCCGAAGGCCACCGCGAGCACGAGGTAGAAGCCCCACGGAATCGGGCCCCAGTGGAACAGCGTGAAGGTGCTGGCCCAGTCCATACGGCTGCCCATCTCCACGGTGTGCGGGTCCTCCAAGTAGAGGATCCACTCGCAGAAGGAGTAGAACAGGATGTCGGCAGCGAGCCCCGCCGTGAACATCATGGCCCCCCACTGGAAGAAGCTGTACTTCGGCTTCTCATCCGGCGCACCGAGCACGATGCGACCATAGCGTGAGAGCGCGATGTAGAGCGACATCACGGTCGTTCCGAGGCCAATCAGGAGATAGTACAGCCCGAAGCTGTCCCCCAGGAAGGTCCGGATACTGCCGAGCACGGCATTGGACGCGTCCGGCAGAAGGAAAAACAGCAGTGCCAGCACCACGATGAGCACAAACGGCACCAGCGTGATCATCCAGTCGATGCGACTCCGGTCCGCCTCTATCTGTTTGAATTTTTCATTCCCGCCTTGCTTCATGTTCATTTCCTCCTTATTTCAAAATGTTTTGAACAATATAGCACCGGCGATCCCACGCGTCAAGCAAATTCTGTGCAAGTCCGAGGAATCATGCTAGAATAGGATAACAGTTCAGGCAGAGAGGACCCGGAGGGGCAGCTTGCATGAACGGTTACAGAATAGGATCATACCGCTGGAAAGGACCGCACGAACATGCTTTTAAATAAAGAAAAAACGCCGGCCATCAACTATAAGGAAGACTGGCCGACGCACTACTATGACATCAAGGATATCGATACCCGTGAGAAGATTCTGACCGAGATGCTCGAGGACAATGCAGGCGACCGGAACGATCGCCGCCGTCTCGAGCTTCTTCGCAAGCGCTACCCGGCGAACGAGCGCGCGGGTGCGAAGCGAAAGGATGCCTTCGTCGCAGCCTGGATGGGTCTCCTCATCGACGGCCGCCTCGGTACGAACTTTCTGAACCGGAAGAAGCGCGCGCGCGATATCCGGCAGTACTTCACCACGCTCTGCGTGCTGGATGAGGAGGTCGATGAAGTTCTCCTCGAGGAGTGGCGCCAGTTTGCCCGCTTATGGATCGAGAGCTGTGCCGGCGACCGGAGCTACGACTCGACCGCCTTCGGCCTCTTCCGCCTCGGCGATGAACGCCTCGGAAAGAAAATCGCCGCTGAGATCCACGAAGTCACCAGCACCATCCCGGCCCGCTTCGGCCTCGCGGAAGAGCTCCGCGCCTTCCGCCGCGTTATGAAGGAAACCTACATCGCGATGGTCGACCACGGCGACCGCTACTGGGCCGACGTCACCGGTGACAGAGATTGAAAGAGGCCACGGTCACTTGAATTCCAGCACATTATCCCGCGTCACCTTCTCATACGGCAGACGGATATACTTGTCGCCGACGAGCGGAAGGTCCCGCAGCGGCTCCTCCAGGGCCAGGTGGTGTGCCAGATGAAAGATGGCCGCTGCCTGGCCTTCGGCGTCGTTATAGATCGTCGCTTCGAGCTTCCCGTCGCATACCGCACTGAGCCCCGCCTCCGTGCCATCGATGCCGAAGATCAGCGGCCGCTGCGCCTTCGGAAGATCACTCGCCTCGAAGGCATCGATCGCACCGAGGGCCATCTCATCATTATTCGCGAGCACCAGCTCGATATCCGCCCCATACTGCCGGATGATTTTATCCATCTGGGTTTTCGCCTGCGCACGGTTCCAGTTTGCGATCGCATACGTAAGACGATCCAGCTTCACACCGAGCTCCAGCATCCGATTGACGGAGCTCTCCGAGCGGGCGATGGCATCCTGGTGTCCAGCCTCCCCCTCGAGCACGACATACTGAATCGCGCCGTCCCCATTCCGGTCCACCGTGCCGCTCTGGATCGCATCTACTGCCAGCTCCCCCTGCATCTTTCCAGAAACGAAGGCATCGGCCCCCACATAAAAGAGCTTATCCCAGCGCTGCAGATCATCCTCCACCAGCTCACGATTGAAAAAGATGATCGGCACATCCGCATCCCGTGCCGCATTGATGACCTCGGTCGGTGCCGTCCGGTCGACCAGATTGACACAGATCACATCGAAATTCGCTGCGATCATGTCGCGCACCTGTTCGTTCTGCTTCGTCTGGCTCTGCGAGGCATTATAGACCTCCAGCACGATATCCTGCTTTTCCTCCGCCTTCGCGCCCAGCACCTGATCATTCAGATCCTGCATCAGCTCCGCTACGAAGGCGTCGTACTGATCATAGACCGACACGCCGATTTTGATCTTTCCATCGGTTTTTCTGGCCGGCAGCTTCTGTCGCGTACCACAGCCGCAGAGAACCAGCATCACGACCAGCATCACCATGACTGCACTCCTGCGCCCTTTTTTCTTCTTCATACCATCCTCCCAGTTGTTTTCCATGACAGCGGCACCACTCACTGCACGATCGGAAACAGGATCCGCTGATTCTCATCCCGGAACAGATTATCCTGATGGACGACATTGAAGTCCTGTTCCCGATCCTCGAGCACCATCATCCGGTTTCGAAGCTTGGCCGCAAGATCCGTGAGACTCTGATAGCCCATGCTGAACTCGTTCGGGAGGATCATCGATGCGATGGTGCCGTTATCGATATAGTACGCGAGCTTCTCACTGCAGCCGGCACCATAGAGGGGCAGCTTTTTCGTCTCCGCCGTCGCCACATAGTCCACCGCCGCTTCGAGACTCGTATTATCGAGGCCGACGATCACCGCCGGTGTCACCCGCTCCATCGAGCGTTTCAGCTCCTTCTCGAGGAAACGGCTCTCCTCCACCGTCCAGACGATCTCCGGTTCCTTCGCACCCACGGCCTCCAGGAACCCCTTCAGTCGGTCCTGCATCGCATACTGCTGCTGGTTTCCGGCGATGATGCCGATCTTCATTCCCTTCAGACGGTCGCCGTAATCGATCACGAGCTCGTTTCCGATGGCCCGGCCGACCTCTACATTATCCGTCATCACCGTCGCATAGTTTCCGGAGATATCTGCATCCGCATCCACATTCGTGATGATAAACTCCACCGGCACACGGGCGATGATGTTCCGCACGATGTCCGCGGTGCCCATGCTGAGACAGAAATCCGTGATGATGCCATCCGCACCATCCGCGATTTCCTGATTGATCAGCGCGGTCTGTGTAAAGACATCATCGATGTAGTCGGTATAGACGTAGCTCAGGTCAATGTTGTTGTCCCTCGCTGCCTGTGTGAGCCCTGCCTTCAACGGCACCCAGCGATCCTGGGAGGAATCACTCACGATCACCGATACCTGATAGCGCTTCTCACCGGTGCCCCGCACCAGCATCACGGAGCAGAACAGGATGGTGACCACCAGCCCACCGATGATCGGCCATAAGAAGCTTCGATCCTCATGCATGCTGTTTTCCTCCTTCCGTTCTGCCTGCATCCTCCACCAGTACGTCTGTTATATCTGAGCTCTGCACATCTGAACGCGTCGCCGCTGCATCCTCGGTGTCGGCATTGCCCGCACTCGCAGTTTTCACATCCGCTGTTTTCCTGTCCGAAACAGCGGTCCTGTAGTGTCCGCTCTCCAGCAGCTTCTGGTTCTCCGGTGTATCCGGGATCGCCGGCAGATGGATCGTGATCGTCGTTCCCTCATCCGGCTCAGACGCGGCCATCAGCCCGTACTGTGCGCCGAAGCGGATCCGAATACGATTGTGGACGTTCACGAGTCCGACACCGGAGCCATGCTTCGGCACCCGCTGTCTCGATTCCTCATCGTCCTTCAGCAGATTTTCACACACCTCCGGTGGCATGCCATAGCCGTTGTCGCTCACTGCGATATAGATGTCGCCGACCGACATCGCCTGAATCATCTGCCTGTGTGCACGGTCGCCAGCATTGGCCTCTGTCGGATCCGGCTGCCGAGCCGTCCGAGCGGCCACCGGGCCCGACGCCGCATCGTACGTCTGCCCATGTGCTGCATCGCCTTCACCGCTCTTCTCGTTTTCTGTATCTGGGATCAGCCAGCCACGGATACGGATCTCGGCACCGTCATCTGGATCCATATCCCCAACGCCGTAATAGATGGCATTTTCGAGGATCGGCTGGATGATGAGCTTGACGCTGAGGTAGTCCCGGATGTTTTCATCGATGTCAAACACAACGGAGAAGTTATTCTTATAACGCACCTTCTGGATGTTCATATAGTTTTCCGCATGCTTCAGCTCCTGCGCAAGTGGAATGATGTTCTTTCCACGGCTCAGGCTGATACGGAAGAGGCTCGCAAGCTGGGTCACCATGAAGACCGCATCCTTGTTGTGCTCCCCCTCGATCATCCAGACGATGGAATCCAGGGTGTTGTAGAGGAAGTGCGGATTGATCTGCGACTGGAGGGCGTCCATCTCCGACTTTCGCTTCTCCTCCTGCTCGATCACGATGTCATCCATCAGCTGATTGATCCGTGTCATGGAGCTTCGAAGCGTCCGTCCGAGATGCTCGACCTCCTCGGAGCCGCCCACATAGATATCCTCCGGCACGACATCCCCGCCCTCCATCCGCTTGATGGAGCGGTTCAGCCGGTTCAGCGGCAGGGAGATCTGACGCGATACGATCTGATTCACGAAGATCATGACGAGGAGGGAGATCGATACGAGCAGGATCACGACGAAACGTAGGCTGGCCGCATCCACACCGTAGGCGCTGGCCGGGATCACGGCGATCATCTTCCAGCCGGTGTAGGAAACCGAGTTCAGCAGCACCTGGCGGCGTGTACCGAGGTAAAGCTCCTGATGATGGCCATCCTGGTAGTGCGCCTCGTTGATGTTGTTCTCTGTGAGAATCCCATAGTTGATCTGCATCTGCTTCGGATGATAGATGAGGCTGCCGCTCGAATCGGTCAGATAGATGTACTGACCGCTCGAATCCTGATTGATCCGCTCCATCATTCGATCGATGGTCGAGTAGTTCATATCGACGAGGAGGACGCCCATGGTCGGGGTACCGTTTTCATAGATTTCGACGGCGCGGCTCAGGGAGATGACCCAGCGATAGCGATAGGCCGGATCCAGGAAGAGATTTTCGACATGCGGGGTGGAGAAATGCAGATTATCGGTCTTTCGAAGCGCCTCGGTAAACCAGCTCTGGGTCGTCACATCGAGGTTTTCCTTCGTCGTGGCGATCGGCGAGGACGAAATCAGCCGGCCATCGGCGGTAAAGAGCGCCATACTGACGAGATGCTCGAGGTGTGCTTCATAGATGAGGTCCATCTCACGATCGATGCTGTCCGTGCTGAGATCTGCATTTTTGATGACATTATAGTATACCGCATCCGAGATGCGGCGCATATTGGCGAGGTAATCCTCGAGATTGATGACGGACTGCTGCACGATCTGCTCGGTGGATTCCACGGAGCTCGTCCGCATACGACGTGCAAACAGCTGATACAGGACCAGCCCCAGGATCATGAGCAGCACGAAGGAGATGATGGTGAAGGCCATCAGAATCGTTCCCTGGATGGTATGTGGGAGATAGCTTCGCTTCCCCTTTTTCCGGTTCTGCTTCGTCTCTGCCGGATGCTGTTTCTCCACTATGTCCTCCTGTATCTGCACATGGTTCTTTCTTATACGCAAGCAGAGAGGTGTCTGCAGGTTTTCTGCAAAGCACCTCTCCGTTCATCCACCATCAGGCAGGCGCGGTGCCGGCCTGCTGCTGTGCCTTATACTTCGACGGCGATACGCCGAATTTCTTTTTAAATGCATAGCTGAAGTAGTTCGGATCACTGTAGCCGACCGCTTCCGCGATCACATAGGTTTTTTCATTTTCGTCGAGCAGCATGTGGACTGCCCGGTCCATACGGATATCCGTGAGGTAGTTGATGAAGGTCTTTCCCGTTTCCCGCTTGAAGACGGTCGAGAAGTACGCCGCACTGATGCCGAGAAAATCACAGATGCTCTCGACACTCAGGTCCTTATCACTGTAATGCTCATGCACATAGGCCTCTGCCTTCGCCACGAAGGTACGCGTGCTGTCGCTGCGCGATACCCGGAGAAGCGCCTGCATCTTATGGGCGCTTTCCTTCATCCATGCACGCAGGGCCTCCAGATCAAGGTGCTGTACCTTCTGAAAGAGGTCCTCATCCTTTCCAAACACCGCCTCCATCGACAGATGATTCGCATTTATGAAGCGATGTCCCTCGGTCACGAGCTCCATCACGAAGAAGCGATACTCCTGCAGCGACGGATTGACCGGTGCCTCCGCGTCCAGAAACTGATCGATCTGACGATCGACTTCCTCCGGCGAACTCAGCTTGATGGCCTTGAACACCGGGTAGAAGCGGTCATCGCTGTCCTCGGACGGACTCTCCGCCGGCATCTCCTTCTGGGTCTCCGGCGCCACCTCCATGATGTTGATCGCCTGTCCGCGTCCATAGATGACGCGGTAGGACACGGCCTCCCGGGCACTCTCGTAGGCCTCCGGCAGGTTCAGAAGGTGATTGACCGCACGACCGATGCCGGCGGTGATGGTCGCGTTCGACACATGCTTACTGAGACGGCACAGCACCTGACAGTCATCCGTCAGCTTCGTCAGCGCGCCCGGCTGCTCGAGCTGCACGATCATCACCGTGTCGCCGAGGTAGGTGAAGAAGCGCGCATGCCACCTCGCGTCGAGGTGCTCCTCCCATAGCCGACGCACCGACATCGTGATCAGCAGCGGATTGATGCCCTCCGGCGCGAGTGAAATACTGTTGTGAAGGATCACCACACCGAAGTACGGACCGTCGAGACTGATCTGATAGTCCATCATATCGCGACTGAGCGAATTCGCCGGCTCGCGTCCCTCGATGAGCGCCGTGCAGAAATTCTCCTGCAGGATCGGCAGGCTCTCCATATAATAGTTTTTCAGCATGTTGATGTTCTGCTTCTCGTCGAACTCCTGATCCAGCGATGCGTGGATGCGCTCGAACACGGCACGCAGCTCGTCCGCATCGATCGGCTTCAGGATGTACTCCTCGGCCTCCAGACGGATGGCCTCCTTCGCATACTCGAACTGGTCGAAGCCGGAGAAGATGATGATCTTGATGGTCGGATACTGCTCCTTCAGACGCCGGCTGAGCTCGAGTCCATCCATGAACGGCATCTTGATGTCCGTCATCACGACGTCCGGCTGCTCCTCCTCGGCCATCTCCAGCGCTTCCAGTCCGTTGTGGGCATAGCCCTGCACCGTGAAGCCGAGCTTCTCCCAGTTCATCTTCCGGATGATCACCTGGATGACATCCTCCTCATCATCCACCAGCATCACTCTGTACTTGTTCAATGTAGACCTCCCTCTGCCATCACATCCTGTCCGCATCCCGGAAAGCGCATACCCTCCCGCATGCGAGCGAAGCATACCGAACCTTCGGCTGCGCCGTGTTTCACCGTCACAAGCTACTAAGCTCAGTCCTCCACCTTCTGATGATGGTCGAGATTTCCGTACTTGTCTTCGATTTTCTTAAAACGATAGAAGGTCACCGCGATGGACAGAATCATAAACAGAAGGCCCATCAGTCCATCATACTGGCTCACCACCTCCATCACGAAGATGCAGGCACCGAACATCAGCACGAGGATGCCCATCTCACGAGTATATGGGAGAAGATTCTCCTCCTTTACCTTTCCCCACTCCTTCGGACGGATAAAATCCGGATCGTGGAAGACCAGCAGCTTCACGGCGCAGTAGATCACCAGCACACCGAGTATGAGCTGCACACCGTGCTGGCTGAGGAAAAATGCGACCGGATCGTTCGTCACCGGATCCGAAGCCGTCTGTGCAAACAGTGTCATGTTATATGTCATAGAAACCTCTCTTTTACTGTGTCAGGTCGTGGACAGACCCCGAACGTTTATCTTAAGAAAAATTTAATGGGGTCAGACCCCCTTACGAAATTCTTAAGGTCGATACAAAAATGGACTGTGGCATGCGCCACAGCCCATATTATAGACGATAGAAATCGTTCGCTCAATTACTTCTTCTGTACGTACTTTCTGATATCGAGAGAAATTGCGACGAAGATAACGATACCGATCGCGATGTACTGAGAGTTTGCATCGACACCGAGGAACTGAAGAGCGACCTTCAGGAGCTCGAGGACGGCAACACCGATGATGGCAGATGAAACCTTACCACGACCACCGGTTACAGATACACCACCGAGGGCGCAGGCTGCGATACCTTCCATCTCGTAGGAAAGACCCGTATTGATGGATGCACCACCGGCCTTTGCACCGAGCATGAAACCTGCCATGGCGAAGAATGCAGATGCCTTCGCATAGATGAGAACGAGGGTAAGCTTTACAGGAACACCAGCAACCTCTGCGGCCTGTGCATTGCCACCGATGGCATACATGTACTTACCATGACGGGTCATGTTATAGATGAACCAGGTGATCGCTGACATGGCGATGGCCATCCAGATCAGGAAGCTTAAGCCCAGGAAACGACCGGTCGAGAACATGGTGTAGCCGGTGATATATCCACCGAGCGGTGTAGCGCCGGTGTAGATCAGACCGAGGCCATAGATGATCTCCATCATCGCCAGTGTGGAAATGAATGGAGGAACACTCAGATAAGCGATAAACCATCCGGTGATGGCACCGAAGCATCCGCAGATGATCATGACGATCAGCAGTACCAGGAACGGATTCAGCGGTGTGATGTTTGCCAGGAAGCCCTCCTTAAAGAAACGGCCTGCATAATCCTGCTTCTGAAGAAGTGTACCGGCGATACATGCGCCGAAGCCGACCATACGTCCACCGGAAAGATCACATCCTCCGGTGATAACGCAGCCTGAAATACCGAGCGCGATAACCAGTCTGTAGGACATGTTTGCGAGGAGGTTCAGGAAGTTGTTGGCCGTTAAGAAGTTCTTCGTTGTCAATCCTGTGTAGATAACGAGGATGAACATAACGATGATAACACCGTTGTTAATGAGAAAATCCGTGATTTTCTTTTTCTGTGACTTTTGCATTTTATTTCCCCTTTATTCTATCGAATCAGAATCAGAACTGCGTTGCGAAGGACATTACCTTCTCCTGCGTCATATCTTCCTTCTGATCAATCTCACCTGTGATCTTACCATTACACATTACATATACACGATCGGCCATGCCGAGAAGCTCCGGCATTTCGGAGGAAATCATGATGATCGACTTGCCCTGATCGGCGAGCTGCTCCATGATCTCATAGATCTCGTGCTTGGCACCGACGTCGATACCTCTGGTCGGCTCATCCATGATCAGGATCTCCGGATCATTTGCGAGCCATCTCGATACGATAACCTTCTGCTGGTTACCACCGGAGAGGTTCTCGATATGCTGCTGCATACTCGGTGTCTTAATCGAAAGCTGCTTGATACTGTCATCTACGATCTTATTGATCGTCGGGTGATCCAGGATGAAGCCCGCCTTCAGGTGCTTGTTGTAAATGGAAATACCCGTGTTATCCTTGATGGACAGGCATCCGAAGATACCATTACCACGACGGTCCTCGGTGATCATACCGAGACCTGCATCCATCGCGTCTCTCGAACGCTTGATCTTCACTTCCTTGCCATGCATTTTGATGGTTCCTGAAGCGAGATGACGGATACCGAAGAGACCCTCCATGAGCTCGGTTCTCTGTGCACCGACCAGTCCACCGAAACCGAGGATCTCACCCTTACGGATGTTGAAGCTGCAATTCTGGAAGGACTTCTCGTGAATAGAGGAAAGATGCTCTGCCTCGAGGATGACGTCGCCGATCTCATGTACGTGATCCGGATATACCTTCGTAAGCTCACGACCTACCATCTTCGCGATGATATCGTCGGTGCTCATCTCGGCTGCCGGCCAGGTACCGACATAGGTACCATCTCGCATGACCGTGATGTCGTCGGCGATCCGCTTGATCTCATCCATCTTATGAGAGATGTAGATCATCGCAACGCCCTTATCACGCAGCTGGTTCATAACCTTGAAGAGGAAATCTACTTCCTTATCAGAAAGCGAGGAGGTCGGCTCATCGAAGATGATGACTCTTGCCTCATGAGAAACCGCCTTCGCGATCTCGACCATCTGCATCTGTCCGATGGAGAGCGAGCCGAGCAGCGCCTTCGGATTATAGTCGAGGCCCAGCTCCTTCAGCCAGCGATCGGTCTCTTCAAACATCTTCTTGTGATCGATCACCTGTAAAGGACCATACTTATGTACCGGGAAACGTCCCATGTACATATTCTCCGCGATGTTACGTGCCGGTATCGGCTGCAGCTCCTGATGCACCATGGCAACACCCTTCGCCATCGCATCATCCGGGTCTGTAATCGTTGTCTTCTCGCCATCCAGGTAGATTTCACCCTCATCCATGTGATAGATACCGAAAAGGCACTTCATCAGTGTGGACTTTCCGGCACCATTTTCTCCCATGAGTGCGTGAACTGTACCCGGGCGAACAGCGAGGTTAGCGTGATCCAGCGCTTTTACACCGGGGAATGACTTACACACATTCCGTAATTCCAGTTTATACTCCGCCATTTTGCCCTCCAAGCATTAAATAATGGGTTTAAAAAACGGGTGGGGCGCAGCTCGTGCACCCGCACCCATTTCTATGTACTTCGTTAAATTCTTACGAACCTTTCGGATTAACCAAGAGATGCAAGAACGTCGTCAACGTTATCGGAGGTTACCTTTACGTAATCGCAGCCGATGTAGTGCTCATTGTCGCCGCCGGTGATGTACTTAACAGCTGCATCTGCTGCGGAATGAGACTGAGAAATGTGATCGTTGAATACAGTACCGGTCTGCTTGCCAGCCTTAACGTTGTCACAAGCCTCCTGAAGAGCATCAACACCTACAAGGTAAACATCCGTACCAACGGTCTCGCCTGCTGCCTCAATTGCCTGCAGAGCACCGAGAGCCATCGCATCGTTGTTACAGAAAACAACCTCGATGTCCTTGCCGTGCTGTGCAAGAGAGTTTGCAACGAGAGACTGTGCCTGCGCCTGATCCCAGTTACCAACCTGATCGTCAAGCTGCTCAACCTCGATGCCGGCATCCTTCAGAGCCTTTACAGAGAACTCTGTTCTGTACTGAGCATCTACGTTCTCCGGGTCACCCTCGATCATGATGTAGGAAACCTTGCCATCGCCGTTGATATCACCGTGGTTGTCGAGGTCAGCGATGATCTCGCCCTGCATGGTTCCGGACTGACGAGCGTCACATCCTACGTAGCAGACCTTCATGTTCTCGTCTGCCCATCTCTGCTCTTCCTGAGCATCCGGCTCTCTGTTGATGTATACGAGCGGAATGTTTGCTGCGGTTACCATATCGGTGATGGTTGCTGCGGAAGAAGAGTTAACCGGGTTGATGATGAGACAGTCAACACCCTTGGTGATGAAGTTCTGAATCTGGTTGGTCTGTGTAGCCTGGTCGTTTGCACCATCCATGATCTCGATGTTCTCTGCCTTGAAGCCGAGGGATACGAGATAGTTCTGAAGCTCATTTCTGAAAAGGGTCATGAAGTTATCAGAGAACTGATAGATACATACGCCGACCTTCTTATCGGAAAGATCCGCATCCGTTGCAGCTGCAGCTGCCTCTGTTGCTGCCTCAGAAGCTGCCTCTGTAGCGGCTGCAGTGGTCTCTGCCGCTGCTGCAGTCGTAGCTGCTGCAGTAGTCTCTGCCGGCTTCGAGCTGCCGCATCCTGCGAGCATCGAAACTGCCATTGCTGAAACGGTAAGTAAGCTAAGTGCCTTCTTCATAATAATCCAATCCTCCTATGATTGTTTATCCTGACGGGACTCCCCCGTCCTTTTGATCATATTATATGAAGATGTTATGGCTGATAGAATAGAGAATCCTTCTTTTCATCTTGAAAATTCTTTGATTTCTTTGTTTATTTTTTCTTAGATTTTCTTATTTTCTCGTTCTGGATTCATGCAATATGTGCTTAATTGCTTTGAAAGTCAGTGATTTCACAAAGTTCTTTCGTAAAAATCGCCATAACAGAACCCCGGAGGGCTGTGATATGCTACCCCTAAGTAGGACATTGAAAAATGAAACCTACTTGGGGGTATTGTTATGTCCAGGAAAAGTAAGATAGACCCAGTACTCAAGATAAAAGCAGTTGAAGAT